>PWVN01000227.1 GCA_003561835.1 Syntrophomonadaceae bacterium | reverse complement strand
GGGCAGGGTCAGGCTGACGGCAGCGAAGTCGATTTCGTCACAGGGGGCATAGACGCACCGGTTGAAATCCACGGACAGGTCCGAAAGGACAGCGATCTTGAAGAGTTCCTCCCCGAAGCGGGTATGCCGGGCCCGCAGGCTGTAAAGGCCCCGGGGTGTCCGGCCCAGGAGCTTCTCGTGGATCAAGGGGACCTCCGCCACCCCCTCCTGCACGTCCGTGATGTACAGCAGCTCTTCCAGGCGAAAATGCCGCCCTTCCTGGTCAGGGGCGTCCAGCTTCACCAGGGAAAGGGACCAGCTCTCTATGTCCCTTTCCAAAAGCAGGGGCAGCCTTAGGGCCAGGGGAGGGGCCGTGTAGAGCTCCCTCTCTTCCAGCCAAACCCCGGCCTGGACCTGTCCGCCCCGCAGCCGGGGCTTAAAGGCATCCTTATCCTGCAGGGGGAGATCTCCGGCCTGGGACAGGTACACATGGGGGTCTCCCCGGCCTTCGTAAACCCTGGAGGGGAATTCCTCCCGGGTCTCCCACCAATCCTTCAGCAGGGTTTTGGTCCGTTCCAGCAGGCCGTTGTTTGCCGAAATGCGGCCGTAAGCCGCCAGGTCTTCCACGGCCTTTAGGGAGTTGACCAAAACCTGTTCCGCCCCCCGGCCCCCGTACAGAAGGTACTTCTGGACGGGCTCCGCCACTGAGAGGGGAAAAGACGGGCCGTAGCGGGTCAATTCCTTTTCTCCTTTGGCCAGCAAACTCCGGCACAGCTGCAGCTGCCGCCGGCTCCTCCGGTATCCCCGAAGCAGGGCTTTCCTCTTTTCCTCCGCCGCCGTCGGCCCTTTAAACCGGAGTTCCCCTTCCAGAGCCTCCACCTCTTGTGCCCCCCGGCGGCCTTCTTCCAGCAGCTCCAGGCCCCGGATGTAGTCGCCGCCGCCCAGGGCCTCGATCGTTTTGACTGCTCCCTCCATCTCTTTGTAGATCTCTTCCTGGCGGGCCGCCTTCGTCCTCAGGGCCTGGTTCACCGCCTCCAGCTCCTGTTCCGCTTCCAGGGCTTCGCCTTTGTTGGACCGGGCCCGGGAGAGGGATTGCATGAGAAGGGGCAGGGAATCCTCCAGGGTTACGGGAACCCCGCCGGAGATGCCGACCGCCGTCTCCCGGAGAGTCCTTTCCTGCCCGACGATGTGCTTTTTCAGCTCCCCCACGTGCTCCCGCCGCATGCAGTACTCCTCGTAGACCTCCTTTAACCCTGCCAGCCTTTTCAGGTATTCCAACGGTGCTTCCTCCAGCACATCCATCTTCAGGGGCAGGCCCTGCAGGCTGTCCCTGATTCCCCGCAGGCATTCCAGATAACCGGCCTGCCGGCTGTTTTCCCTGCTATCCTCCCGGTTCATCTTGACGAGGAAAAACCAGCTGCCGATGCCGGCAGCCCCCAGGGCGGTGACGAGAGTTCCCGGTGTGGAGGGGTAGAGAAGGCCCGCCAGCATCAGGGCCAGGCTTAAGAGGACCAGGCCCCTCCCCTTTCCCCTGAGCTTTGGCCTATCCTTCTCTTCAGCCCTGGCATCCTCAGGCTCCTCAGGTTTCAAGGCTTCCAGTTCCTCAATCCTTTCTTCCAGTTCAAAAAGATCGACCCGGCGCAGGGCGTCGCCGTACCCGGGCTCCCACCCCCCCCGCAGGAGGGAGGCGGCCCCCGCCTCCAGTTCCCGGTACAGCTTGGTCTCCTCCTTCTGCAGTTTATAGAACCCCCGCAGGGTTTTTTTCAGCTTCTGGTATTCCTTGATGGAGGCCACCAGTTCATCGGCATGGTCGATGAGCTTCTGGTCCTTTTTGGAGAAGGCTTTAACCCGGGCCTCCAGGGCCTCCTTCCGGGCTGCCAGGTCTTCCCGCTCCTCCTTGATCCCGGCCAATTCCCCGTCCCGGGCCTCCTTGAACTCGACAAAATTGAGAGGCAGTCCCTCCAGGCGGAAGAGCTTTTCCACCAGGGGGTAATTCTCCCGGTACCTGGCCAGTTTGAACACCTGCTCCCGGATCCCGGCAATCCTGACCCGCAGGTTCGCTTCTTTCTCTTCCAACCGGCCCAACTTCTGCCGCACCTGCTCCCAGCGGGAGTTGTTTTCCCTGAGAAGGAACAGTTCAAAAAGGGCCTCCCCATCCCCGGTCACCTCCCTCGACCACATGGGAAGAAGAATTTCGGAGAAGTAGTTTTCCAGACAGCTGTCCGGAATCCCTCCGTGCCCCAGGATGGCTGTCACAGCCTGGGGGTTGTCCAGGCTGAAGGAAGGCATCTTTCTCTCACGGATAAAATCCAGGAAGAAATTCCCCCATTTACCGCGAAATCTGGGGCCCAGTTTTCCGACAGATTCTTCCACAGCGGACCAGTAATCCCCATTTTTATACCCGAAAACACCGGCAGCCACAAGGAAAAAAGCCAGGCAGCAAGGATACCGGGCCTTAAGAAAGGCCGTCCCTCTGGCTGTATTGTCGGCCAGGGCAGCAAGGAACATATTTCGCAATATTCTGACATCTTCAGGCAAAAAATTCAACGCCCCCACCAGGCAGGCCTGGTCCAGGGATTTTCTCAGGATTGCCTCGCATTCGTCCAGGTGCTGACAATTTTGCAGCATACATAACTCCTCCTTTGAGTATAAAAAAATTCGACATTTATATATTCTACCAATGGATTCATTTTCCTCCATTTCCAAAAAAATTCCCATGTTTTTTTCAAAAAAATACGGGGGAACGTCTGATCCCCCATTGGTGCAAAGGTCTCTATCTTCAAGAAGGCCCCTACGGCCCCTCACCGCAAAAAACGGGGCGTCAGGGCGTATTCAATTAGAGTTAAGATGCGGTCCAGAAGAAGGGCCATAACCCCGATGACCAGGGTCCCGGCCAAAATCAACTCCACCCGGCGAAAGTTGATACCGGCAAAAATCACCGCCCCCATGCCCCTGGCCCCCACCAGGGTCGCCAGGGTGGCCGTTCCCACGGTCAGCACGGCGGAAGTCTTGATTCCCGTCATGATGACAGGGAAGCTTAACGGCAGCTCCACCTGGAGAAGTACCTCCCGGGCCGTCATCCCCATTCCCCGGGCCGCTTCCCGGACCTCCAGAGGTACCCCGGAAATGCCGGCAATGGTGTTGCGGGCAATGGGCAAAAGGGCATAGATGGTCAGGGCGATAACCGCTGGCCGGTAGCCCAGGCCCCAGACGGGCAAAAAGATGCAGATCACGGCCAGGGGGGGGATGGTCTGGCCCGCATTCAAGAGGGCCAGGACCTGGCCGGCAAAGGGCCGGTAACGGGGCCGGGTGAGGAGGATACCGGTGGGGAAGGAGATGGCCACAGCCAGCAGTAAGGGCACCAGGACCAAAAGCAGGTGCTCCAGGACGTGAGGAGGGGAGCGGTGGATCAGGGCCTCAAGAAAAGCCGCAAAATCAAAGTTCATGATCTTCACCACTCAGACCGTGAATATGCCCTTTGATTTCCTGCCAGGTCAATGCCCCCACGGCCCGGTCCCCCCTGAGAACCGTTACGGTGTCACAGTCCTTGCGCAGCATAACCTCCAGGGCCGCCTTCACCGGCTGCAGGGCCCCGATGGTACAGGGGTTTCCCTGCAGTTTCTGCAGCAGCCCCTCATCCCGTCTCATCAGGTCCTGGCATTTTGTCAGGTCCAGGAGTTTCACCCCCCGGTCTTCCCCCAGCAGGTTCCGGACAAAGGGGCCGGCAGGTTGGGAGAGGACTTCCATGGGGGTTCCGTGCTGCACCAGTTTGCCCTCGTTGATAATGGCTACCTTGTCCCCCATCTTCATGGCTTCGTCGATATCATGGGTGACAAAACAGATGGTCTTATTGAAACTGTGCTGAATCTGCAGGAACTCGTCCTGAAGGCGGCTGCGGACGATGGGGTCCACGGCACCGAAGGGTTCATCCATCAGCATGATGGGGGGATCGGCAGCCATGGCCCGCGCCACCCCCACCCGCTGCATCTGGCCGCCGCTCAGCTGGTGGGGATACTTGCCTCCCGTCTCCTCCGGGTCCAGCCCCACCAGACCCAGCAGTTCCTGGACCCGCTTGAGGGTCCTTTCCTCCGCCCACCCGAGAAGGCGGGGCACCAGGGCCACGTTGTCCCTGACCGTCCGGTGAGGCAGCAGCCCGATTTGCTGGATGACATACCCCATGTTCCTCCGCAATTGGTCCTGGTCCGCGGACAGGACATCTTTGCCGTCGATGCGGATGGACCCGGAGGTGGGCTCCACCAGGCGGTTGATCATACGCAAGATCGTGGTCTTCCCGCAGCCGGAAGGGCCCACGAAGACACAGGTTTCCCCCTCCGCCATTTTCAGGCTGAAATCATCCACCGCGGGCTTTTTGCTGTTGGGGTAGTGTTTGGTCAAGCCTTCAAGCTCGATCATAGGACAACCTCTCTTCGCATTACTCCCGCAAACCTGGGGAAGTGATCTTTTTTTCCACCAGACCCATGAGAAAATCCAGAAGAAGGGCCATGAGGGACACCAGCAGGGCTCCGGCAACGATCATCTGGGAATTGGAGCGGGTCAATCCGTGATGAATGAGCCTTCCCAGGTTCCTCTCCCCGATGAAGGTAGCCACGGTGGCAATCCCGGTAATCAGCACCACGGTTACCCGGATCCCTGCAAAGACCACAGGCCAGGCCAGGGGAATCTGGATGTGAAAGAGAATCTGGGCTGCAGACATACCCATACCCCGCCCGGACTCCAGAACATATCTGTCCACAGATTTGATGCCCTTGTACACGTTCCGCACCAGGGGCATCATGGCATAGAGAAGGAGGGCCAGGGCCGCAGACCGCCTGCCCAGGCCCAGATAAGGGATGGTGATGAAGAGGCCGAAGAGGGAGATGCTGGGTATGCAGAACAGGATATTGCTGATCCCCATGACGGCATTGGCCGTCTTATCATTCCTGCTGATGAGGATCCCCACGGAAACCCAGAGGGCCAGGGATAAGGCCAGGACGGTCAGGACCAGGGAAAAATGGTTCAGGGTATATTCCATGATCCGCTGCCTGTTTTCCATTATAAAGGTGAGAATGCCCCTCCAGAACTCCCCGATTCCCTCCATGTAGGCCAAAAATCCACCGGCTGAACCCATATCCATCCTCCCTTGCAGGGTTTCTCAGGTTATTTCTTTCGCGAAAAATAGAAAAATTCCTCCCTTGAAGCGATTATTAGTTGCCCCTGCGGTGATGGCCGGAGAGCCGGCCGGAGATTTCCCCCCTTGACCCTGATTCCCCCTGTCAATCCCCCTGCCTTTCTGCTATACTGATGGTATGTTTACCAGCATCCTTTTTGATTTCGACGGCACCCTGGTGGACTCCCGGCAGATTGCCCTCCTGGTCTACCGGCGCCTGGCCCACAGGTACCAGCTTCCGGAACTGACCCCGGAAAAGCTGGAGGAACTGAAAAACCTGCCCATCATGGACAGGTTTAAAGAGATGCGCTATCCCCTGTACAGGCTGCCCGAGGTCTTTCGGGAGATGAAAAAGGCCTACCGGGAGCACCTCCCTTCCCTGCATCCCTATCCGGGCATGAGGGAAGTCCTCTCCACCCTGGCGGCCCGGGGGTACGACCTGCACATCCTCTCCTCCAACAGCCGGGAGAATATCACCCACTTCCTGGAAAACCACGGGATGGATTTCTTCTCCGGCATAAAATCTTCCCCCGGCCTCTTCGGCAAGCACCGGACCCTGCGCCAGCTGATCCGGGCCCTTCGCATACAGAAGAGGGAAGCCCTCTATGTGGGAGATGAACTGCGGGATATCGAAGCCTGCAGGACGACAGGGGTTCCCGTCATGGCCGTCACCTGGGGATTCGACTCCCCCGGCCTTCTCTCCCGGGGCAACCCCGATTACATGGTCGACCGCCCCGAGGAGATCCTGAAACTGCTCCCTCCTCGCTAACTGTCAGGCACCTCCGGCCGGGGGTGCTATTGAAAAATTGTTAACGGGGAAGGCCTGTTTGGAGGATTTTACCGGCTGAAGGGGAAAGGTATTATGAGAGAATATGGAAAGGAGTTCGCCTATGAAAGAGAAAATCGCCTCCGTGATGGCTCTGCTTCAGAAGCACCGAGTGGACTTCGCCGATCTTCGGGTCCACGACATCAAAGAAGAAGACTATGCCACGGAAAACCGCCAGGTTCAGACCATGTCCACCTCCCGGACAAAGGGTTACGGAATCCGGGTATTCCTGGAGGGTTCCCTGGGCTTCGCCGGCTCCCAGGACTTTGGAAGGATGGAGCAAACAGCCCTGGATGCCCTGGCCATTGCCAGGGCCAGCCGCCTGGCCCAAAAAAACCCCATCGAACTCTCCCCCCGGAAACCGGTTACGGACCATTACCGAACCCCCATTCAGCTGAACCCCTTTGCAGTTTCCAAAAAAGAAAAGCTTGATCTTCTTCTAACGGCGGAGGAGGCCATGCAGAGGGCGGAACCCGGCCTTTTCAAAACGGCGGGTTACCTGGAGCTGCGCCGGGAAGACAAAATCTATGCCGATACCGAGGGTTCCTATATCACCCAGGAACTCCATGAAACCGGGGGAGGGCTGGAAGCCTTCGCCGTCAACGGCCAGGACCTCCAGCGCCGTTCCTACCCCGCCAGCTTCAAAGGCAACTATGCCACCGCCGGGTACGAGTTCATCCAGGGTTTGGCCCTGGTGGAAAAGGCCCCCGGGGTGGCCGCGGAGGCTCTGGCCCTGGTGAAGGCGGAAGACTGCCCCTCGGGTTATTTTGACCTGGTCATCGACAGCTCCCAGATGATGCTGCAGATCCATGAAAGTGTGGGGCACCCTATAGAACTGGACCGGGTCTTCGGCTACGAGGCCGGTTATGCCGGCACCAGCTTTTTAAATCCCGGCATGGTGGATTTCCAGTACGGCTCTCCCCATGTCAGCATTGTGGCCGACGCCACCTGCCCCGGCGGCCTGGGCACTTTCGGCTACGACGATGAGGGCGTTCCGGCCCAGTCCGTGCCCATCATCACCGCCGGCCGCTTCAAAAACTTCCTCTCCTCCCGGGATACGGCCGCCAGGCTGAACCAGGTTTCCAACGGCACGGCCCGGGCCGACGGTTGGGGGAGAATCCCCATCATCCGCATGACCAACATCAACCTCCTGCCCGGGGAAATGGAACTGGAGGACCTCTTGGCCGGAGTCGACTACGGGTTCTACCTCAAGACCAACAAGAGCTGGAGCATCGACGACAGGCGCCTCAACTTTCAATTCGGGACCGAAATTGCCTATGAGATAAAGGACGGAAAGCTGACGGGGAAGATCTTCAAGAATCCCATCTATACCGGCATCACCCCACAGTTTTGGAACTCCTGCGACGGTGTGGCCAACGAAAAGCACTGGCAGCTCTTCGGAACCCCCAACTGCGGCAAGGGGGAGCCCCCCCAGACTGCCCGGGTGGGCCACGGCTCCTCCCCGGCCCGTTTCAGAAAGGTGAAGGTAGGTGTAGCTGATGTTAAATAAAGAAACCGCGTACCGCATTATCGATACCGCCATTGATGAAGCCAAAGGGTACGATGCCCGGATCATCGTCCAGGGCGGGACGGAAGCCCTAACCCGCTTTGCCAATTCGGAAATCCACCAGAATGTGGAAGTATCCAGCCTGACCGCAACCATCGTCATCACCCGGGGGAAAAAGCAGAGCCAGATCTCCACAGACCTGTACACACCGGAAGGGGTACGGGAAGGAGTGCAGGAAGCCATCGCCAACCTGGACTTCCTGCCGGAGGGGGAAGAACAGCCCCCCCTGGTGGAAACCCCTGCTGAAATCGAGCAGGTGGCCCTGGCTCCCGCTTTGGAGGGGCAGTATTCCCGGGAAAACCGGGCCCGGCTGCTGGGAGAGGCCATTGCCACCCTTGAGGACAGCTACAGGGCCTTCGGGGCCTTAACCTATGCCACCAACCTCATCGCCGTGGGGAACTCCCGGGGAATCAAGCGCTTCTCCCTGGGCAACAGTGTGGCCTTTACCGCCCTGGTGTCTTCGGACAGCGGCGGTTCCGGTTATACCGACAACCGCTCCAACCGGGTTGCGGACCTGGACATTCCGGCAACCTTTGCCCGGGCCTACCAAAAGGCCCGGTTGAACCAAAGCCCCGCGGAACTGGAGCCGGGCGCCTACACGGTGGTACTGGAACCCCTGGCGGTGGGGAGCATCCTCATGTACCTGGCCTATATGGGCTTCAGCGCCAGGAGCGTTCAAAACCAGGCCAGTTTTTTAACCGGCAAGCTGGGGGAGAAGGTCTTCGGCGACAACATTACCGTCATTGACGATCATCAAGACCCCAATACCGTAAGCCTCCCCTTCGACTTCGAGGGAGCCCCCCGGCAGCAGGTGACCATCATCGACAGGGGGGTGGCCAAGGGCCTCACCTACGACCTGGCCACGGCCCGAAAGGACGAAGTGGAGACCACCGGCCACTCGGTGAACATGCCCAACCTGGGAGGGCTGCCCCTGAACCTGGTCATGAGCGGCGGAGACCAAAGCCTGGAAGACATCATTGCCGGTACCCGGGATGGACTGCTGGTGACCCGCTTCCACTACATGAACCCTACCAACCCCCGTACCGCCCAACTGACGGCCTTGACCCGGGACGGCCTCTTCCGGATTCAGGAGGGCCGGGTTACCGGCGCCGTCAAAAACCTGCGCTTCACCGAAAGCATGCTGCAGGCCCTGAACAAGGTGGAGGCCATCTCGACAGAACGGCAGCGCACCCCCTTCTTCTTCCTGAACTGCTATGTGCCAGCCTTGAAAATCAAGGACTTCCACTTTACAGGAAAGTCCAGTTGAGCTTCCGGAAAACACAGGGCCTTCCGACCGGGCGGGAGGCCCTTTTCTATCCCACGGGAAGCCCTGTTGAGAAAAAAGATTTTTAGCCAGGGATTTTTATCTTTTTCTCGGACCCCAAAAAAGGTTTTTGCCATTTCTTGTAGAAATTACTTAAAACTTAAAAAATCTT
>PWVN01000043.1 GCA_003561835.1 Syntrophomonadaceae bacterium | reverse complement strand
ATCGACGAGATCCGGGACCTGCGGGACAAGGTCCGCTACGCCCCGGCCCGCCTCACGGTGAAGTTCTACATCATCGATGAGGTCCATATGCTGACAACGGAGGCCTTCAATGCCCTCTTGAAAACCCTGGAGGAACCCCCCAGCCGGGTCCTTTTCATCCTGGCCACCACGGAACCCCACAAGCTGCCGGCTACCATCCTGTCTCGCTGCCAGCGTTTCGATTTTTTCCCCCTGGAGGTCCAGGCCATCGCTTCCTACCTGGCCATGGTGGCGGAGCGGGAGGGACGCACCGCCAGCCAGGAAGCCCTGCTGGCCCTGGCCCGGGCGGCGGGGGGCGGGATGCGGGATGCCTTGAGCCTCCTGGAGCAAACCCTGGCCTTCTCCGAGGGTGAGCTGAAGGAGGAGGATGTGCTTCAGGTCCTGGGCCAGGCAGGGTGGCGCTACTTTCTGGATATGGCCGACGGGGTGGCCGCCGCCGATGCCACGGCGTCCTTGAACCTCATCGACTCCCTGATCCGGGAGGGGAAGGACATCTCCCAGTTTGCCCGGGATATGCTGGCCTTTTTCCGGGACCTGGCCCTGGCCCGGATGGCGCCGGAAGATGACCGCCTGCTGGCGGGGTATTCCCGGGAGAGGCGCCAGGCCCTGGAGGAAAAGGCCCGCCTTTTCAGCCCTGAAGGCCTGGTGGCCATCATCGAGGAGATCAACGGGATCATCGGGGATATGAAGTGGTCG
The DNA here is from genome assembly GCA_003561835.1 of Syntrophomonadaceae bacterium. Lineage (GTDB taxonomy): Bacteria > Bacillota > Dethiobacteria > PWVN01 > PWVN01 > PWVN01. The sequence continues at coordinate 8,294 of PWVN01000043.1, read as the reverse complement.
GAGCATCCCCGCCTCATCCTGGAGGTAGGCCTCCTGCGGCTCTGCCACCTGCCCCCCCGGCTGACCCTGGCGGAGGCCCTGGAGCGCATAACGGCCCTGGAAGACCGGGTATCCCGGCTGGCGGCGGCAGAACAGCCGGCCCCGCCGGCGGCGGGGCAGCCCGGCCCGGGCAGGGGGTTAAAAAAGGAAGCATCAGGCAAGATAGAAGGAAAAGGAGCAGCCCCGCCTCCGACGGGGGAATCCCGGTCCGGGGAAGGCCCTTCCCCCCCGGAGGACAGCGCCTTCTCCCGGGAAGAAGGGGTTCGGGCCTGGCGGGAAGTCTTAAAGAGGGTCCACAGGGAAAAACCCATGCTGGCATCCTTCCTCAAGGATTCCTATGTGGCGGAGGTGAGCAAAGGCCTGATGGTCCTGGGCTTTCAGAAAAACGGCGAATTCTGCAGCGGGATGCTGGAGAGGCGCCGGGCCGACAGGACCTTCCTGGAATTTCAGTTACAGCAGGTTTTGGACCGGGAGATCACCGTAAAATTTTCCGGCCAGTCTCCGGAGACGGGAGCCCGGCCGGAGCCCCGCCCCGAAGGGACGCCGCCCCCGGAACCCCTTCCTCCGGTGAAAGAACCGGCAGGGGAAGGGGACAGCGAGGATTTGCTGGTGGAGAGCGCCCGGGATATTTTCAACGGCAATATCATCGAATAGCCAGAATACCGGATCATCCGGGAAGACAAGGAGGTTTTCAAAAAAATGTTTCAAGGGAACATGGGCAAGATGATGAAGCAGGTTCAGCAGATGCAGAAGCAGATGGCCAAGCTGCAGGAAGACCTGCAGGAGATGACGGTGGAGGCCAGCAGCGGTGGCGGCGTGGTCCGGGTTGTGGCCAACGGCAAAAAGGAAGTGCAGGCCATCCATATCGAGGAGGAAGCCCTGGAAGACGCCGATGTGGAGATGCTGCAGGACCTGCTCTTGAGCGCGGTAAACGAAGCCCTGCGCCGGGCGGAGGAAATGGCTGCCGCAGAAATGCAAAAGATCACCGGCGGCTTGAACCTGCCCCCCGGGATGTTTTAGGCGAGGTGATACTTCATGCAGTACCCGGAGCCCATCGATAAGCTCATCAACGCCCTTCGCCAGCTACCGGGGATTGGCCCCAAAACGGCCCAGCGCCTGGCCTTCTTTGTGCTTAAAATGCCCGGAGAGGATGTACACCGCATGGCCCGGGCCCTGGTGGAGGCGAAAGAGAAGATCGGCAGCTGTCAAACCTGCGGGAACCTGACGGAGAACCCCCGCTGCCACATCTGCAGCGACACCCGCCGGGATGCGTCCCTGCTGTGCGTCGTTCAGGAACCCCGGGATGTTCTGGCCCTGGAGCGGACCATCGACTACCGGGGCCTCTACCACGTCCTCATGGGGGCCCTCTCCCCCATGGAAGGCATCGGGCCCGACGAGCTTCGCATTCGGGAGCTCCTGGACCGGTTGCGGGAGGGGGCGGTGACGGAGGTCATCATGGCCACCAACCCCAACGTGGAGGGGGAGGCCACCGCCCTGTACATTGCCGGGCTGGTGAAGGATCTGGGCATCAAGGTGACCCGCATCGCCCGGGGCCTCCCTGTGGGAGGCGACCTGGAATATGCCGATGAGCTCACCTTGAGCAAAGCCCTGGAAGGGCGCCGGGAAATTTAAAGGAGGAGACAGCATGAAGTGTGATAAATGCCGTGACAGCATACCGGAGGGGGATGAGTGCCGTTACCTGAGCCAGACTCTCTGCGAGGACTGCTATATCATGATCGTGGACCGGGCCAAAACCTGCGATGTGGCCGCCACCCACGCGGCCAAGAAGCACCGGGCGGCCCTGGGGCAGCAGGGGACGGAGGGGCTGACAAAGCTGCAGCAGGAGATCTGCCGCTTCGTCCAGGAACAGGGGAAGGCCACCAAGGCGGAGATTGCCCGGAAGTTCCAGCTGGCGGACTGGGAGTTGGACAAACAGTTTGCCGTCCTGCGCCACTGCGAGGTCTTGCGGGCCACCAAGGTAGGGGACCAGGTGTACATCGTCCTTTTCGACGACCAAAACAGTTAGCTGCTGTGCAATGGAGGAAGGAGGATCAGGGTGACACAGAACAAGAAGAAAGAGCTTATGGAAGCCGTTGCCGCCTTTGAGGAAAAGGCCCGGGAGGGGAAGAAGCCCGAGAGGAAGGAAGCCTTCCCCACGGATTCCGGGATGGAAGTCAAAGCTTTATATTCCCCCCTGGATGTGGAGGATCTGGATTATCTGGAGGATTTGGGGCTTCCGGGGGACTACCCCTTTACCCGGGGGGTTCAGCCCAACATGTACCGGGGACGCCTCTTTACCATGCGCCAGTATGCGGGTTTCGGCAGTGCCCGGGACACCAACCGCCGCTTCCGCTACCTGCTGGAACAGGGGCAGTCGGGCCTGAGCGTGGCCTTTGACCTCCCCACCCAGCTGGGGTACGACTCGGACTTTCCCCTGGCCCGGGGGGAGGCGGGGAAGGTGGGGGTGGCCATCGATTCCCTGAAGGATATGGAGGACCTCTTTGACGGCATCCCCCTGGACCGGGTGAACACGTCCATGACCATCAACTCTCCCGCGGGGATCATCCTGGCCATGTATATGGCCCTGGCGGAAAAGCAGGGGGTGGCGGCGGCAGGGCTTAAAGGGACCATTCAAAACGACATCCTCAAGGAATATGTGGCCCGGGGCACCTATATTTTCCCGCCGGGGCCCTCCATGCGGCTGGTGACGGATACCGTTTCCTTCTGTGCCGGGGAGGTGCCCTCCTGGAACACCATCAGCATCAGCGGCTACCACATGCGGGAGGCCGGGGCCACCGCCGTCCAGGAGGTTGCCTTTACCCTGGCCAACGGCATCGCCTACGTGGAGGCCGCCGCCGGGGCCGGTCTGGCCGTGGACCGGTTCGCTCCCCGCCTGTCCTTTTTCTTCAACGCCCACCTGAATTTCTTTGAAGAGATCGCCAAGTTCCGGGCGGCCCGGAAGATCTGGGCCCGGATCATGAAAGATCGCTTCGGCGCCCGGGACCCCCGTTCCCAGATGCTCCGCTTCCACACCCAGACGGCGGGGTGCAGCCTGACGGCCCAGCAGCCCATGGTCAACATCATCCGGGTGGCCTACCAGGCCCTGAGCGCCTGCCTGGGGGGGACCCAATCCCTCCACACCAATTCCTACGACGAAGCCCTGGCCCTCCCCTCGGAGGAGGCGGCCCTCCTGGCCCTGCGGACCCAGCAGGTTTTGGGCCATGAACTGGGGGTTGTGGATACGGTGGACCCCCTGGGGGGCTCCTATTTCATGGAGTCCCTGACCCGGGAAATCGAGGAGAAGGTGTGGGAATATCTTGAGAAAATTGATGCCCTGGGAGGGGCCGTACGGGCCATCGAGGAGGGCTTCATGCAGCGGGAGATCCACCAGAGCGCTTTCCGCTACCAGCAGGAGATCGAGGAGGGCCGGCGGGTGGTGGTGGGGGTGAACAAATTTACAGCTCCCTATGAGGAGCCGGGGAACCTTTTGAAGGTGGACCCGGAGGTGGCGGAACTCCAGGAGCAAAAGCTCAGGGAATTGCGGCAGGAAAGGGACGGCAAGAAGGTGGCGGAAGCCCTGAAGAACCTGCGCAGCGCCGCCAAGGGCGATACCAACCTGATGCCCTACATCCTGGAGGCCGTCCGGGCCTATGCCACCCTGGGGGAAACCTGCGGGGTCCTCCGGGAGGTTTTCGGCGAGTACCAGCAGCAGGTAATAATCTAGAAAATCCGGCAGGAGGTGTAAATCGTCGTGGAAAAACTGGCCCATATCGGCATCGCCGTCGAGGACATGGAGAAGGCCCTGGCCTTTTACCGGGATGTGTTGGGGTTTGAGGCCTCTCCGCCCCAGGTGGTGGAAGAACAGCAGGTGAAGGTGGTCTTCCTGCCCCTGGGGGAGACGAAGCTGGAACTCCTGGAGCCCACGGGCCCCGATAGCCCCGTGGCCCGGTTCCTGCGGGAGAGGGGGGAGGGGGTCCATCACCTGGCCGTCCAGGTTGCGGATATCGAGGCGAAACTCAAGGAAATCGAAGCCTCGGGGGCCCGCCTCATCGACAAAACCCCCCGCCAGGGGGCAGGGGGGAGCAAAATTGCCTTCTTGCATCCAAAATCGACCTCCGGGGTCCTGCTGGAACTCTGTCAGAAGGGTTAGGAACTGCGGGATTTATTGACCATATAGTAGGCCGCCAGGCCGATGGAGGCCAGCTTTCCATAGGCAGGTTCGTTCCGGGAGACCAGGATGACGGGTTTTGCCGCTCCCAGGATCAGGCCGGCCATCTTGCCGCCGGCAAAGTAGATGATGGCCTTTCCCAGGAGGTTTCCCGCCTCGATGTTGGGCACCAGGAGCAGGTCCGCCTTGCCGGCGATGGGGCTTTCGATGCCCTTGTGGAGGGCCGCCTCCTCATTGATGGCCACATCCAGGGCCATGGGACCGTCCACAAAGGCTCCCGGCATCTCGCCCCTTTGGGCGGCCATTTTCAACTCGTGGGCATCCACGGTGGCGATGACCTTGGGGTCCACCTTTTCGTTGGCCGTCAGCACCGCCACCCGGGGTTCTTCCATGCCGATGGTGTGGAAGAAATCCAGGGCGTTTTCCAGGATACCCCGCTTCTGCTTCAGGTCGGGGCTGACGTTGAGGCCGCCGTCGGTCATGTAGATCAACCGGTAGTAACCGGGGATCTCATAAACGGCCAGGTGGCTCAAGAGCCTGCCCGTCCGCATCCCCCCCCGGGGGTTGAGGACGGCTTTGATGAAATCGGTACTGTTGACCATGCCCTTCATGAGGATATCGGCCCGGCCCGTTGAAACCTCTTCCACGGCCCGGCGGGTGGCCTCCAGGGGGTCCTTGACGTCGATAACCTCGATGCCCTTCAGGTTGAGGCTGGCCGTCATGGCCAAACGCCAGATCCGTTCCTCTTGGCCCACCAGGACGATATCGACAAAATCCTCCTTCTTGGCTTCCCGTACCGCCTTAAGGACCGTGTCCTCCGCCGCCGCGGCAATGCACAGGCGGCGTTTTTTGTGGTTTTTCAGTTCGGTAAAAACCTGCCGGTAGTTCTCAAACATGGGCTTGCCCTCCTTACGGCGTGAAATCCCCCGGAGGGGGTTGGGGTGCGGCAGGGCCTTAAGGGTAGGACAGGACCTCTTCTTCCCCCCGCAGGGCCCGCAGGGCCCCCTGGACCAGGGCCTCCAGTTCTTCTTCGCCGGGGAACAGGGTGACGGGAGCGATGAAGGAAACCTGGCGGGTCAGGGGCCCGGTGATCAGGGGTGAGTGGGCCAGGCCCCCCGTCACCACCACGCCGTGGACTTCCCCTCCCAGGGCGGCCGCCATGGCCCCGATCTCTTTGGCCACCTGGTAGACCATGGCCTCCACCACCCGGCGGGCCTCCTCATCCCCGGAATTTACCGCTTCCTCCACCTCGCGAAAGTTTTTGGTTTTCAGATAAGAAAACAACCCTCCCCGGCTGGTTACCAGGGTCATGGCCTCTTCCCGGCTGTAGCGGCTGCTGTAGCAGAGGTCGATGAGGGCCAGGGCCGGCAGGGTGCCAGAGCGTTCCAGGGAAAAGGGGCCCTCGTTGTTGGCGTTATTGACATCGATCATACGGCCCCGGCGGTGGGCCGATACGGAGAAGCCGCTGCCCAGGTGGGCCACCACCAGGTTCACCTGGTCATAGGCCCTACCCATGGCCGCCGCCGTCCGCCGGGCCACCGCCCGGGTGTTGAGGGCGTGGGACATGCTGAGGCGGGGAATCCCTTTTAAGCCCGAAAAGCGGGCTGCATCGGCAAATTCATCCACCGTGACCGGGTCCACGGTGAAGGCGGGGATCTTCAGCTCTTCCGCCAGGGGCAGGGCCAAAAGGGCCCCCAGGTTGGAGGCGTGGCTGCCGTAGCGCCCCTGCCTCAGGTCGGCGGCCATGGCCTGGTTGACCCGGTACACGCCGCCGGCCAGGGGTTTCAAGAGGCCGCCCCGGACCACCAGGGCGGAAAGATCCCCCAGGGAGCACCCCTTATCCGCCAGGGCCTGCAGCAGCAGCCGGCGCCGGTATTCGGCCTGGTCCGGGACCCGGGGGTAGTTTTGCAGGTCCCCGTGGCTGTGCGGGATTGTCTCCTTCCACAGGCAGCACGCGTCCCGGTACAGGGCGATCTTGGTGGATGTGGAGCCCGGGTTTACTGCCAGGATGGTAAACATGCGCATCCCCCCATTATTTATTGTATTCTGCCAGCTTCCCGGCAATCCTCTATTTGGCAAAACAAAAACCCCCGCAGGGGCGGGGGTCGGGTTTACGGGGCCTTAACTCAGCTGGCTGCGGTACTGCTGGATGGACGTCTGGTCTGCCTGCTGGGCGGGCCGGTAAAAGCCTTTCTGGGTCGCCTTTTGGGCCAGCTGGAACTGAAACTGCTCATCCGAGTTCCGGATCTGCTGCAGGGTCTGCCGCAGCTGGGAGTTGGAGGATTGAGCGATGGCACTGGCATAGCCCACCAGGCTGCCGTTGATCATGGATAGGACATCGTTGACCATATCTTTGTCTTGCATGTTAGCCTCCTCTCTATCCTAAAAAGGATAGCAATTTTTGTTTGGTCTGCCGGGCGCTGTTGGCCGACTGCTGGAACATCTGCTTGATTTCCGGGTCGCTGCACTGCTGGGCATAGGTCTCCAGCTTCTGGGCCCCCGTCTCGTGACTGCCGATCAGGTGCCGCAGGTTCTCCAGTTCCTGTTGGTTGAGCTGAGCCATTATAAAACCCCTTTCTCAGTATTTTTTTTAGTTTGTACCGGGAGAAGAAAAATATTCTATACATGCGTAAATTCCGCCGGGGGTCGGGAGGCCGCCCTCTTCAAAGGGGTGAGGGCGGGGCTGGGGTTTGGCCGGGCGGGGTGGTATTGCCCGGCCGGGCAGGAGGCAGCCTGCTTCATGGCGAAAGGATAAATGAGCGATGGAGAGGGGGAGGCACTTATGCCGGTGAAGGTTTTTTTGCCCCTGCCCCTGCGCAGGTTTACGGGGGGCAGGGAACGGGTGGAGGTTGAGGGGGCGGCCAGCCTGGGGGAACTGCTGGCGGCCCTGGAAGAGTCTTGCCCCGGGATCAAATCCCGGTTGACCCGGGAGGAGACGGGGGAGCTGCTCCCCTACATTCATTACTTTATCAACGGCAAAAGCTGCCGCCCGGGGGAGAACACCCCCTTGCAGGACGGGGATGAAGTGGCCATCATCCCGGCTGTATCCGGGGGCTGAGGGGAGCCGCTGCCGGGGGGCTGAGCCTTACCCGGTAAACCTCTGCCGTTCCATTTCCATAATATCCTGCAGGCACTCTGCGTCCTGGGGCCCTCGAAGAGGTTCCCCCCGGCCCGACAGAGTGCATTTTTCTTCCCGCCTGAAGGGGCAGTTCTCATTCCGGCAGGTTTTCTCCGGCACGACCTTTCCCACCTCCCGCCCTCTTTTTTCCTCTGACAGGGCCAAGTCCTCTTTTTTGCAGCATATTTTATGTATGTCACCCCTTACCCCGCAATATACATATTTATCTTGGGCCCAGACAATAATATTTTTATTACCGGCAGCATACATATGTGTAAAGACGGGGGGTGACAGGCGTGAGCAAAGGGAGATATCCCATGCAGGGTTTGCTGGACCGGGTGGAGGGCCTGCTGGAAGACGGGGGAAGCGGCGGCAGCCGGGAGATCGAGGAAGAGGTCCTGGTGAAGCACGCAATAGAGAAGGCCCGCCAGGAGCTGCAGGCTGCCCGCAGCTTTTTCGAGAACGTTACCGAGGAGGATATGGTGGACCATGCCATCTACTCCCTGCAGGCCGCGGAGAGAAAGTATGACTACCTGTTAAAGTATGCCCGGAAGATGGGGTACCGGCAGCAGTTTCTTTGGGGACAAACGATCAGGAAGGAGGAAGGCTAAATGTTTGACCTGGACTTAAACATTATTCTGGCTTTTGTGTTCGGCTTGATGGTTCTTTATCTTTTGGCCCGGATCCTGGTGTATCCCGCCCGGATTCTGGCCAAGGCGGTGGGCAATTCCCTGGTGGGAGCGGTGCTCCTTCTCATTTTCAACCTGATGGGGGGTCTGGTGGGCTTAAGCCTGTCCGTAAACGTGCTGTCCGCCCTGGTGGTGGGCTTTCTGGGGGTGCCCGGCCTCCTGACTCTCCTCATCATTCAGGGGATCCTCTCCTGAGCCCGGCCGGCCGGGCTTTTTTTGAGGACTGGTTTCGTTTAAGAAGGGGGTCCCTGGGTAAAGGAAGCAAGGGGGGACGGTTCGT
>PWVN01000237.1 GCA_003561835.1 Syntrophomonadaceae bacterium | reverse complement strand
CGCATGAAGGCGGAGGTGGTCTTAAGGGATGAAGAGGAGGCAGGCCCCCGCATGGTATTGAATTTGGGCCACACCCTGGGCCATGCCCTGGAGCGGGAGACGGGCTACGGGTATTACCGCCACGGGGAAGCGGTGGGGGCCGGCATGGTCTGGGCGGCCCGCCTTTCGGCGGCCATGGGGCTTTTGGCCGGCGGAGAAGGAGAGCGCATTGAAGGGCTTATCCGGCGGGCAGGCTTCCCCGCCGTCCCGGACAGTGTGACGGTGGAAGGGCTCCTTGAGGCCATGGGCCGGGATAAGAAAAGGCGGGGCGGGGAGAACCTCTTCGTTCTGATCCGGGGGATCGGCCGGGTGGAGATCCGCCGGGATGTCCCCAGGCCCCTTCTCCGGAAAACCCTGGAAGATTTTTTGCAGGACACCCGATAGCAAGCGGGGTAGCAAGCGGGGCCGGTTCGTTCTTTCCTGGGAAAATGTTCCAGCAATTCAAGTTCCGGGGACGGTTCCGGGCCCTTGAATTCATTCAAGTTTTGAGAACCGTCCCCGGGACTTGAATGCTTGCCCCCTGTCAGCTGGCAAGGGAGAAGAGCGAAATCGCTAAAGAACCGCCTCCCTTTGCCCCCCCCGCTTGCCCCCCGTCCGTAGCCCCCGGAATAAATGGGCCCTCCCACGGGGGAGGATGCTCGAGGGATATGTGTAAGGAGGAGGTTATGATGCCAGAGCCCGGTACCATCACCCTGGAGAGGGTGAAGGAGAATCCCCATGTGAAGGCCTTTATCCAAAAGGGAGACGAGAACTTGGAAGCCATGGGCTTTACGGAGCACAGCTTCCGTCATACCAAACTGGTGGCGGACCAGGCCCGGCAGATCCTGCTGGACCTGGGATACGGGGAGCGGGAAGCGGAGCTGGCAGCCATGGCCGGCTACCTCCACGATATCGGAAATGTGGTGGGGCGCCACAATCACGAGCATATCGGTGCCGTCATGGTTTTCAAGATCTTTGCCGACATGGGTATGCCCCCGGAGGAGATTGCCGTCGTCATCTCCGCCATCGGCAATCACGATGAGCGGGAGGGCCACCCGGTGAACCCCGCTTCGGCGGCGGTGATCCTGGCGGACAAATCCGATGTCCACCGGACCCGGGTCCGGAACAAGGATTTCTCCACCTTCGATATTCACGACCGGGTGAATTATGCCGTGGTGGATTCCCGGCTCTCCGTGAATACGGAGAAGAAGGTCATCACCCTCACCCTGAAGATCGACAAAAGCATCAGCACCGTCATGGAGTATTTTGAGATCTTCTTGACCCGGATGGTCCTCTGCCGGCGGGCGGCGGACTTTTTGGGGTTCACCTTTTCTCTCGTCATCAACGATTCCAGGCTCCTCTAGGGGGGCTTTTTCTCTTCCGCGATTCTCTTCCGCAGGCATGGCTTTGGGTACGCCTGCGAGATTGACTTTTATATATACTGACAGTATAATAAAGCTTGTGGATTTAGAAACTGGAGAGGGGGAAAGGGAGCTTGCGCCCTGCGAAGAGATCCAACAAGAATCTCACAATTCTCATAGTTGTTGTGGTGGCCCTTGCCCTGACTGCGGGATACGGATACTACAGCCTCTTTGAAAGCGGCGAGGAGGACGATTTCGGTTACGCTTCCGGCAAGCTGAACCTGGGGCTGGACCTCAAGGGAGGCGTCTATGTCCTCCTGGAAGCCCGGGAAGTGGAGGGAGGCCCCGGGGATGAAGACGCCCTGCAGCGGGCCATCACCATCATCCGCAACCGGGTGGATGAGTTCGGTGTGGCCGAGCCGGAGATCCGCCAGGAGGGGGATAACCGGATCCTGATCGAGCTGCCGGGTATCGACGATCATGCCCGGGCCATGGAAATTATCGGCCGGACGGCCCAGCTGTCCTTCGTCGGGCCCGACGGGGAGGTTATCCTTACCGGAACCGAGCTGCAAGATGCCTTTGTTTCCAGGGACGAGTTCGGCCTGCCTGCCGTCTCCCTGGAGTTTGACCCGGAAGGGACGAAAAAATTTGCCGAGGCCACGCAGAAATTTCTGCAGCAGCCCATCGCCATCCTGGTGGATGACGAGGTGGTCTCCGCCCCTGTGGTGCGGTCGGTCATCACCGGCGGTGAGGCCCAGATCACAGGGGGGTTCTCCCTGGAAGAGGCGGCGGACCTGGCCCTGGTCCTGCGCTCCGGCGCCCTGCCGGTGGAGCTGGTGGAGCTGGAGACCCGTTCCGTGGGGCCCACCCTGGGCCAGGATTCCTGGGACCGGGGCATCAGGGCCGGCCTTCTGGGAATGGGCCTGGTCATGGTCTTCATGCTGGTTTACTACCGCTTCTTGGGCCTGCTGGCCGACTTCACCCTGTTCTTGTATATCATCTTGGTTCTGGAAATCCTTTCCTGGTTCAACGCAACCCTGACCCTGCCGGGAATTGCCGGCCTGATCCTCTCCATCGGCATGGCGGTGGATGCCAACGTCATCATCTTCGAGCGGGTCAAGGAGGAAATCCGGTCGGGGCGTACCGTCCGGACCGGGGTGGAAGCCGGCTTCCAGCGGGCCTTCCGGACGATTCTGGATGCCAACATCACCACCCTGATCGCCGCCGGCGTCCTCTTCTACTTTGGAACGGGGGCCATCCGGGGGTTTGCCGTGACCCTGACCATCGGCATCCTGGCCAGCATGTTCACCGCTATCATCCTGACCCGGTTCCTGCTGCGCCTGATCCTCAGGGCCAACCTCATCAAGAATCCCTGGTTCATGGGGGTGAAAGCCAATGTTTAAGTACAACTTCGTGTCTTACAGGAAGTATGCCTATATCTTCTCCCTGGTCATCATCGCCGTGGGCATCGCCTCCCTGCTGGTTCAGGGATTGAACCTGGGAATCGATTTCACCGGGGGGACCCGGCTGCACCTGAATATCGGCCAGGATTTTGAGGTGGCCGAGGTGCGGGAAATCCTGGCCGGCTTCGGCCTGGATGGCAGCCAGATCCAGAAGGTGGGGGGCGGCCTGGACGGGGAGGGCCGGGAGGTTATCCTGAAAAGCCCCTTGCTCAGCGAGGCGGAGCGGACTGATATCATCGCCGCCTTCCAGGCCCGCTGGGACGGCATCACCGACAGGGATATCCTGGCCATTGAAAACGTGGGGCCCACCATCGGCGCCGAGCTGCGCCGCCAGGCCTTCTGGGCCCTGCTGGTGGCCATGACGGGGATGGTCATCTATATCACCATCCGTTTTGAGTTTAAATTTGCTGTAGCAGCCATCATCGCCCTGGTCCACGATGCCCTCTTTGTCCTGACCATCTTCTCCCTGGCCCAGGTGGAGGTCAACAGCCCCTTTGTGGCGGCCATTCTCCTGATTATCGGCTATTCCATCAACGATACCATCGTCCTCTTCGACCGGGTGAGGGAGAATCTGAAGGGCCGCAGGAAGGTGAACTTCGCCGAGATCATCGACCGGAGCATCAACCAGACCCTGATCCGTTCCATCAACACCTCCGGCACCACCCTGCTGGTCCTCCTATCCCTCTTCATCCTGGGAGGGGTGGCCTTGAGGCCCTTTATCCTGGCCCTCCTGCTGGGTGTGGTCACCGGGACCTATTCATCCATCTTCATCGCCAGCCAGGTCTGGTTCTCCTGGAAGCACTACCGGGAGGGGAAACGACCCATCCAAACAGCCTGAGCAATAGTCTGAGCAATAGTCTGAGCATAAACCTTTGCAAAGCCTGAGGGCTCCCCTGGCCCTCGGGTTCTCTTTTTTTAACAATTTCGGGGCAGCTGTGCTATACTATAATGAAAAGAAGATAGTTCGGGTTCGGGAGGAGATCGGGTTGGACAACGAAAGCCGCTACCGGGAAGGGGCTGTTTCTGCCTGGCTGGGCATCATCATCAACATCATTCTCACCCTGATCAAGGGTGTGACGGGTTACCTGGCGGGCAGCGCCGCCCTAGTGGCCGACGCCTTCCATTCCGGCTCCGATATTCTGGCCTCCACCGTGGTCCTGGTGGGCCTCAAGGTTTCCCGCAAGCCGCCGGACCGGGACCACCCCTACGGCCACGGCCGGGCCGAATCCATCGCCGCCAAGATAGTGGCCGTCATCATCATCATGGCGGGCCTCAACATCGCCCTCTCTTCCCTGAGGTATGCGGTGGGGGGCGAGGTCCGGGCCCCCTCGGCGGTGGCCCTGGCGGTGGCCCTCCTGTCCATCGTCACCAAGGAGGGCCTCTTCCGGTACGTCCTTCATCAGGGCAGAAAGCTCTCCTCCCCGGCCCTGGTGGCCAACGCCTGGGAGCACCGCAACGACGCCGTATCATCGGTGGCGGTTTTTCTCGGTGTCGGCGGGGCCCTGCTGGGACGGCAGTTCAATATACCCCTCCTCTACTACCTGGACCCGGTGGCGGGGCTAATGGTGTCCCTACTGATTATCAAGATGGGCTACACCATCGCCCGGGATGCGGCCTGGGAACTCATGGACAGCTGCCTGGGGGAAGAGGAGGCGGAGGGCATCCGGGGCCGCGCCCTGGAGGTGGCGGGGGTCCGGGCGGTGAACGATGTGCGGGCCCGGGTGACGGGTCACCAGGTGTGCATCGATTTGCAGATCGGGGTGGACGAGGAGATGAGCGTCCGGGCGGGTCACGATGTGGCCTCCCAGGTGAAGGAGAGGCTCCTTCAGGACCAGAAGATAGCCGATGTCCTGGTCCACGTGGACCCCTTTCCTCAAAAGAAGGCGTAAAGTTCGGCTGACGGCGAAGTACAGGCAGGAAATGGACGGGGCGGCGGCGAAATAGCGAAAGAAATCGCATCCTGCAGAAATGAGGTGATTGGATGAAAACCCAGTGGTCTTTAATTGTTGCCCTGCTCTTCAGCCTTTTGATCGCAGTTTTTGCCATTGTCAACAACGAGGTGGTGGCCGTAAACTTCCTCTTCACCTCCGTGGAGATTTCCCTGGTCCTGCTGATTTTGGGCTCGGCCGCGGTGGGCGCCCTCATCATGGTTTTTTTGAGCCTGCTGCGCCATGTGCGGGTGGGCTTTCAGGTCCGGGACCTGAAAAAGAAGATCAAGGCGTTGGAAGAGGAGCTTAAGGCCAAGGAAGCCCTGCTGGCGGAAAGGGAGCCGGAAGAGGAAGCTCCCGGTGAAGGGGAACCGGTGGAGGAGGTTAAGGTTGACTGCACACAGGACGTGGACGTACAGGAAGACCAATAAGGATACCGCAGCATCCCTGGTTGAAGCCCTGCAGGTTTCGCCCGTAACTGCCGCCCTGCTTTCTCTGCGGGGCATAAAGACGCCCCCGGAGGCCCAAAAATTTCTGGCCCCTTCCCTGGCGGACCTGGTGGACCCCTTCCGTTTGACGGGGATGAAGGAGGCGGTGGAGCGGATCCAGCGGGCCCTTAAGGCAGGGGAGAAAATCCTGGTATACGGGGATTACGATGCCGACGGAATCACGGCTGCGGCCCTGCTCTACTCTTGCCTTCAGGACATGGGGGGGCAGGTGTCTTTTTATATTCCCAGCCGTTTCGACGAAGGGTACGGCCTGCACCGGGAAGCCCTCCTGAAGGCCGCCGCCGGGGGGACCCGCCTGCTCATCACCGTGGATTGCGGAGAGAAGGCGGAGGCGGAAATCCGGGAGGCGGCGGAGCAGGGGCTGGACATCATCGTCACGGACCACCACCAGCCCCAGGGGGAGAGGGCGGCCCTGGCCCATATCAACCCCCTGCGGGAGGAGGCGGGCTTTCCCTTAAAGAACCTGGCCGGGGTGGGGGTGGCCTTCAAACTGGCCCAGGCCCTGCACCGGGCGGCGGGGCGGGGGGATGCGGGGTGGCATAAGTACCTGGACCTGGCGGCCCTGGGGACGGTGGCGGATATCGTCCCCCTGCTGGGAGAGAACCGCATTTTGGTGAAATACGGCCTCAAGGTTTTGAATGAGAAAGGGCGGCCGGGCCTCGATGCCCTGATCCGGGCGGCGGGCCTGGAGGGAAAGACCGTCGATGCGGGGCAGATCGCCTTTATCTTGGCTCCCCGCCTGAATGCCGCCGGCAGGATGGGGGAAGCCCGGCCCGGGGTGGAACTTTTAACCACGCCGGACGGGGCAAAGGCCGCTCGTATCGCCGGGGAATTGAACGAGCTGAACCGGCTGCGCCAGCAGGTGGAGCAGGATATCTATGAGGAGGCCTGCCGGTGGGCGGCGGGGGAAGGCCCCGGGGGGCCAGCAGGGGAAGCAGCGGCAGAAGTGTCCCCGGAAGCGGTCCCGGACATGGCCCCGGAAGCAGCGGCGGAGGCGGGAGTTCTGGTCCTGGGGAAAGAGGGCTGGCACCAGGGGGTGTTGGGCATCGTAGCCTCCCGCCTGTGCGAGCTCTTCTACAAACCCGTCATCCTCCTGTCCCTGGACGGCCAGGGGAAGGCCACCGGCTCCGGCAGGAGCATCCCGGGGTTCAATCTGGTGGAGGCCCTGGAAGAGGCCTCTTCCCTGCTGGAGCGCTTCGGCGGCCACGAACTGGCGGCCGGCCTTACCCTCCAGGAGGACAAGGTCCCCCTCTTGCGGGAGAGGCTTAAGGCCCTGGCCCGGGAACGGTTGAAAGAGGGGGACAGGGAGAAGAAAGTTTTGCTGGACTGGCGGGTGGAGGGGGAGGAGGTCACCCTGCCTTTGGCCGAGGAGCTCTCCCTTTTGGCCCCCTTTGGGTACGGCAATCCCCAGCCCCTCCTGGGCGGCGGGTTCAAGGTGGTGGAGAAGCGCCGGGTGGGGAAAAACGGCAATCACCTGAAGCTTTTGGTGGAGGACCGGCACCGGACCCGCTTCCCTGCCCTCTTTTTCCGCAACGGCAGCCAGGGGGACGCCCCCCTGCGCTCCCGGCAGGTGGAGCTGGCCTTCTACCCCGAAGCCTCTCTTTGGAGGGGGAGGAAGGAGCTCTCCCTCATGGTGCGGCAGTGGTCCTTTGATGATGTCCTCACCCGGGGGCCCCTATCCCTGGTGGACCACAGGGGCAAGAAGAAAAAGCCTTACCTGGAGGAATTGCTGAATTACAGCCCGGGGAATATTATGATATATGTGAATACCCGCCAGGAGGAAAAGGCCCTGGCCCCCCTGGCGAAGGAGGGGAAAGCCCTGCTTCTCCACCAGGGCAGGGGGAGTCTTCCCCGGGAAGGGGACCGGGAGGGGCACCTGGTTTTCTGGTCCCTGCCTTTGAGGGAAGAGGAACTTCTTTCCCTGCTGCCGGGCCTTTGGCAGTTGAAACGTCTCCACGTGCACCTGCTTTATGGGGAAGCGGACTACCGGCAGAACCAGCTGCTGCTGAAGGCTTCCCTGCCGGGAAAGGAAATCTTCACGGAACTGTGGGCTGCCCTGAAGGAATCCCGGGTTTCGCCTTTTCCCCAGGCGGGGAAGCTGAAAAGACACCTGGAGGCCAGGCTGGATTTTTCCGTCACCCGTTATTCCGTGGAACGGGCCCTGGCCATCCTGGAGGAGGCCCGGGGTGCGGAAGCCGGGGGAGGAGAGGCGGCAGGAGAGGCGGCGCCGGCAAAGGCATCCGGGACAGCAGGCACAGCGGCGGCAGAAGGGGTGGAAGGGGTGGAAGGGGAAGCCTTTCCCTTTGGGCTGCCCCGGGACCCCTCGGACCTGGCGGAATATCTTCGGGAGAGGTCTTCCCTTTACAGGGAGGACAGTGCGGCCCTGGAGAAATCCACAGCCTTTCAGGAGTTCCTGCTGTTGGCAGCCAAGGAAGAACTGGGAACCTATTTCCTCAAGGGGCGGGGTGGAAAAGGTTAGAGAGCTTTTTACCCGGGCGCCTAAAGGCAGCGCGGCGCTGAAGGCCGGGAGGGACTAAGGAGCGAAGGAGGGTGACAGGATGCTTCTATCCGAAGTGAAAGAGAAAATCATAACCCATATCAAATCCGAAGACGACCTGTGCCTGCTCAACGCTGCCTATGATTTCGCCCGCCAGGCCCACGGCAGCCAGCAGCGGGTTTCGGGAGAATCTTACATCAGCCACCCCCTGGGCGTGGCCCTGATCCTGGCGGAGCTGGAGCTGGACGTGGTCACCATCGTGGCCTCCATCCTCCATGATGTGGTGGAGGACACGGATATCAGCCTGGAGGAAATCCGCTCCCGCTTCGGGAACGAAGTGGCCCTCCTGGTGGACGGGGTGACGAAACTGAGCCGGCTGGAGTTCCACACCAAGGAGGAGCAACAGGCGGAAAACCTGCGCAAGATGTTTCTGGCCATGGCCAAGGACATCCGGGTCATCCTCATCAAGCTGGCGGACCGCACCCACAACATGCGGACCCTGGAGCACCTGTCCCAGGAAAAACAGCAGGAGGTCGCCCGGGAAACCCTGGAAATCTATGCCCCCCTGGCCCACCGGCTGGGGATTTACAAGATGAAGAGCGAACTGGAGGACCTTTCCTTCCGGTTTTTAAACCGCCACCAGTACTATTACCTGGCGGAAAAATTGGCCAAGAAGAAGCTGGAGCGGGATGAATTCATCAGCAGCATGAAGGGGATCCTCTCAAAGAAACTGGAAGAGGCGGGGGTCAAGGCAGACATCCAGGGGAGGTCCAAGAACCTCTACAGCATCTACGGCAAGATGCGGGCCCAGGGGAAGGACGTCCATGAGATCTACGACCTGATGGCGGTGCGTATCCTGGTGGATTCGGTGAAGGACTGCTACGGGGCCCTGGGCATCGTCCATACCCTCTGGAAGCCCATCCCCTTTCGCTTCAAGGATTTCATCGCCATGCCCAAGCCCAACATGTACCAGTCCCTGCACACCACCGTGGTGATCGGGAAGAACGAGCTTCTGGAGGTCCAGATCCGCACCTGGGAGATGCACCGGACGGCGGAGTACGGCATCGCTGCCCACTGGAAGTACAAGGAGAAGGCGAAGGACCACCAGGAATTCAACGAGAAGCTCTCCTGGCTGCGGCAGCTCCTGGAGTGGTCCCAGGACTTCGGGGACGCCCATGAACTCATGGAGCATTTGAAGATCGACCTCTTCACCGATGATGTCTTCGTCTTCACCCCCAAGGGGGACGTCATCGATCTGCCCGCCGGGTCCATACCCCTGGACTTTGCCTACCGCATCCACACGGATATCGGCCACCGCTGCGTGGGGGCCAAGGTGAACGGCCGGCTGGTGACCCTGGATTATGAGCTGAAGACGGGGGATATCGTGGAGGTTATGACCTCCAAGCAAGGTTCCCCCAGCCGGGACTGGCTGAAGATGGTGAAAACCTCCCAGGCCAAGAGCAAGATCCGCAGCTGGCACAAAAAGGAGAAACGGGAAGAAAATATTCTCAAGGGCAAGGAGATGCTGGAGCGGGAGCTGAAGAAGCTGCACATCGAGCCCCACCTGGTCCTCAAGGAGAACTTGCTCCTGGAAATCGGCAAGCGGTTTAACCTCTTGACGGAAGAGGATGTCTATGCCGCCGTGGGCTACGGCGGTGTTTCCAGCCAGCAGGTCATCTCCAAGATGAAGGATGAATTGAAAAAGGTCCAGCCGGAGGAGAAACTCCCCTCTACCGCCCACACGGCGGAACTCAAGCCCCCGCCCAGGAAGACGGGGGAAGGGGTCCAGGTCAACGGGATTTCCAACCTGCTGATCCGCTTCGCCAAATGCTGCAGCCCCGTTCCGGGAGACGACATCGTGGGCTTCATCACCCGGGGCCGGGGGGTTTCCATCCACCGCAGGGATTGCCTGAACCTGCAGAACAAGGTGAAGGATTCGCTTAACTCGGGGAAGGGGGACCGCCTCCTGGAGGTGTCCTGGGAGGACAGCGAGACGGGTTCCTATCCCGTGGATATCGAGATCATGGGTATTGACCGCCCCAACCTGCTCATGGAGATCATGAACGTCCTCTCCGACAGGAAGGTCAACATCACGGCGGTCAACGGCAGGACCAACAAAGACAGGAGCGTCACCCTGCACCTGACGGTGGTCATCAAGGACTTGAGCCACCTGGAACTCGTGATCAACGGCCTGAACCGGGTCAAGGACATCTTTTCCGTCCGCAGGCACCTGCAGCAGTGAGAAGAGGAGGGGTAGGATGCGGGCCCTTTTGCAGCGGAGTTTGAAGAGCCGGGTCCTGGTGGAGGGCCGGGTGGCGGGGGAAATTCCCCGGGGCCTGGTGGTCTTCTTGGGGGTGGGCCGGGGGGATACCCAAGGGGACCTGGAATACCTGGCGGAAAAAATCATGGGGTTGAGGATTTTTGAAGACGAAGCCGGCAAGATGAACCTGGATATCCGGCAGGCGGGGGGAGAGGTTCTGGTCATTTCCCAGTTCACCCTCTACGGGGACTGCCGCAAGGGCAGGCGGCCCGGTTTTACCGGGGCGGCCCCGCCGGAAGAAGCCGACCGGCTGTACCGGGAATTTTGCCGGTACCTGGAAGAGGCCGGTCTCAAGGTGGCCACGGGGGAATTCGGCGCCTCCATGCAGGTGGAAATCACCAACGACGGCCCCGTCACCCTCATGCTGGACAGCCCCGGGGGTCAGGCCTTGAAACCAAATTAAGAAGGGGGAGGGCCGGAATAATCCGGTCTCCCCCTTCTTCAGGTTCTTGACGTTGCTTATCTCTCAATATTTCCGTCGCGCCAATCGTATTTGAAGGGCATGCTTTGAAAAGAGCCCCGATTTCCCCAGAATTTACCAGGTAAGTGAGAACAGTCCTGGCTTGCTACCTCCTTGCTACCTGGGAAGTGTCCCCGGAGCTTGAATCCATTCAAGTTTTGAGAACCGTCCCCGGGACTTGAATGGTCCTGGGGATTGATTTGCTGCTGTATTTGCTACTGGTAGTAGCGGGTGATGCCCCGGAGGATGGCTTCGGCGCCCCGCTGGCGGAAGGAGGCCTGGTTCAGGAGGGATTCCTCCCGGGTGTTGCTCAGGAAGGCCAGTTCCACCAGGATGGAAGGCATGGTGGTGTTGCGGATGACATGGAAGTTGGCTGTCTTGACGCCGATGTTTCGCAAACCCAGCCCCGCCGCCAGTTCCTGCTGCACCAGGACGGCCAGCCGGCGGCTGTCCCCGGGGCGGTAGGCGGTGTCGTAATAGGTTTCGGTGCCGCCGATGGCCGGGTTGGGGTGGGCATTGGCGTGGATGCTGATGTAGAGGTCGGCCCGGGTGTTGTTGGCCATGGCGGCCCTCTGGCCCAGGGTGATGAAAACGTCGGTGCTGCGGGTCAGGATGACCCTGGCCCCGGTACTCTCCAGCAGCCTGGCCAGGCGCAGGGAGGTATCCAGGTTCACCGACTTCTCCGTCAGGTTAAAGGAACGGCCCACAGCCCCCGGGTCGTAGCCCCCGTGGCCCGGGTCCACCACGATGGTCCTGCCCCTCAGGGTGCCGGTGCCCGGAACCGTGCCCGGGGCCGTGACGGTGGTGCCTCTCTCCCCGCCCCGGCCGGCCAGGGTGGACTCGGTGTAGGCCCCCGAAACCCAGCCGACCCTGCCGGTATCGAAGATGACCCGCTGCCAGCCATTGCGGCTGTCCACAACGGGGGCCGTGGTGCCGAAGGGGAGCTGGTGGATCCGGGGATGGCCGACTCCCGGGCCTGTCCGCACATTCAGCATGGAGGCGGTGACCCGGACGTACTGCTGGATGGGATGGAGGGACGTGTAGCCGCTCCCGCCGAAGATCCAGCCCACTTTGCCCCAGGGCAGCCGGACCTGCAGCCATTCCCCCTGACGGCCCAGGAGGGTTACATAAGTACCCCAGCGCAGGACATGGAAACGCTGGTGGTTGGTGCCGGGCCCCGTCCGGACGTTCAGGCCGTTGACCCGGATTTCCACCATGGAGCCCGGGGTGGAGGCATCGGCCCGGAGGGCAGGAAGGGCGGCGGTCAAAAGGGCGAAGAGGAAGAGGACGGCGAGAGAAGCTGCTATGTACTTTCTACAGGTTTTCATTCGGAGAACCTCCCTTGTGAATGCTTGTTAAGATTTCTTAATAATTTTAACATAGTTTACATAAAAAGAAAGCAAGTAAAAACTGGCAAACTTCTCAAGGGAAATAATGCGTATTCTCCCGGGTATACTAAAGAAAAGTTTTTTGGAGGAGGAAGGAAACATGAGGGACCCTTTTTCTGAGAAACTGAACCGGGAGAAACATCGCAAAAACAAGATCAAGAACCTGCACAGCCTGGTGGACTGCTTTCACGAAGAGATGTCCGATGCGGAAATTGCCCAGGAAATGAATATAAGCCCGGAGGAGGTCCGACGCTGGAGGGAAAAATACGAGAACTGAAACCGCGCCCCGGGCGCGGTTTCATCGTCTTTTCCCGGCAAAATTCATTGACAGGAGGCGGGGTTTATAGATAAAATTAGTAATGCGGTTAGAAAGAACCAGAAAAAGGGAGAATATTGGGGGTAGATCATGTTGCTGACCAGAGCGCCCCGGGGGACCAGGGATATCCTGCCGCCGGAGGCAGAAAAATGGCGCAGGATTGAAGAGAAGGCCCGGGAGCTGTGCCGGCTGTACCGGTACGGCGAGATCCGCACGCCCCTTTTCGAACATACGGAACTCTTTAGCCGCAGCGTGGGGGAAGAGACGGACATCGTCTCCAAGGAGATGTACACCTTCGAGGACCGGGGGAAGCGCCGCCTCACCTTAAGGCCCGAGAGCACCGCCTCGGTGGTCAGGGCCTACCTGGAGCACAACCTCAACGCGGCGCCCCAGCCGGTAAAGCTCTACTACATCGGCCCCATGTTCCGCTATGACCGGCCCCAGGCCGGGCGTTACCGCCAGTTCCACCAGTTCGGCGTGGAGGCCTTCGGCTCCCAGAGCCCGGCCCTGGATGCGGAAATCATCCACCTGGCGGACCAGCTGTACCGGCAGCTGGGCCTCCCGGACGTGGCCCTGGAGGTGAACAGCGTGGGCTGCCGCCGCTGCCGCCCTCCCTACCGGGAGAAGCTCCAGGGGTTTTTCCGGGAAAAACTGGAGAGCCTCTGCCCCGACTGCCGGCAGCGCCACGGCACCAATCCCCTGCGAATCCTGGACTGCAAGGAGGAAACCTGCCGCTCCCATTTCCGGGAGGTGCCCACCCTGGGGGACAACCTCTGCCCCGAGTGCGGCAGCCATTTTGCCGCCCTGCAGGAAGGCCTGAAAAATTTGAACCTGCCCTACCGGGTGAACCCCTTCCTGGTCCGGGGCCTGGATTACTATACGAAGACGGTTTTCGAGTTTATCAGCCCCCGCCTGGGAGCCCAGAGCTCCCTGGGGGGCGGCGGCCGCTACGACGACCTGGTGGAAGTCTGCGGCGGCCCCCCCACCCCGGGCAGCGGCTTTGCCGTGGGCCTGGAGCGGATCCTGCTGGCCCTGGAGGAGGAAGGCCTATCTAAGGAGGAGGAAGCCCCGGAGGTCTATGTGGCCTCCATCGATGCGGGGGCCCTGCCCCGGGTGGACCTGCTCCTTAGGGACCTGCGGGCCAAAAAGGTCTCCTGCGAACGGGATTTCCTGGGCAGGAGCCTGAAGGCCCAACTCAAGCAGGCGGGCCGCTCCCGGGCCCGGCTGACGGTGCTCCTGGGAGGGGATGAATTCCGGGAGGGAAAGGCCCTCTTAAAGGACATGGCCACGGGGGAGCAGGACACCGTCTCCCTGGATTCCATCATAGACGCGGTACTGGACAATCTTGACCGGGAGGTTTAACGAATGCCAAAGACGAGGCATATGTGCGGACAGCTGACAAAGGAAAACCTGGGGGAGGAGGTGGCCCTGAAGGGCTGGGTGCAGCGGCGCCGGGACCACGGGAAGCTCATCTTCATCGATTTGCGGGACCGGAGCGGCCTGGTCCAGGTGGTGGCGGATTACGAGGAAAACGCCGCCATTTTCCGGGAGGTGGAAGGGGTGCGC
The DNA here is from genome assembly GCA_003561835.1 of Syntrophomonadaceae bacterium. Classification (GTDB taxonomy): domain Bacteria; phylum Bacillota; class Dethiobacteria; order PWVN01; family PWVN01; genus PWVN01. The sequence goes on along the minus strand of PWVN01000237.1, from coordinate 14,245 downwards.
TCCGAGTTCGTCTTGAGCGTCAGCGGCCGGGTGGTCCTGCGGGAACCGGAAACCGTAAACCCCAATCTGCCCACGGGGGAACTGGAAGTGCGCCTCAAATCCCTTACGGTCCTGAACACCGCCAAAACGTCGCCCTTTTATATCGAGGACGGGGTGGAGGTGGACGAGAACCTGCGGCTCAAGTACCGCTACCTGGACCTGCGGCGGCCGGAGATGTACGCAAAGATGCGGCTCCGGCACCGGGTGGCCCTGTCGGTGCGCAGCTTCCTGGACGGGCAGGGCTTCCTGGAGGTGGAGACCCCCATGCTGACCCGGTCCACCCCCGAGGGGGCCCGGGACTACCTGGTGCCCAGCCGTATGAGCGCCGGCAGCTTTTATGCCCTGCCCCAATCGCCCCAGCTCTTCAAGCAGCTCCTCATGGTGGCGGGGCTGGAAAAATATTTTCAGATCGTCCGCTGCTTCCGGGATGAGGACCTGCGGGCCGACCGGCAGCCCGAGTTTACCCAGATCGACATGGAGATGTCCTTCGTGGAAGAGGAGGATGTCTTCGCCCTGGTGGAAGCCATGCTGGCCCACATCTACCGGGAGGTGCTGGACCAAGATATCCCCATCCCCTTCCCCCGGCTCTCCTACGCCGAAGCCCTGCGCCGCTTCGGCACCGACAAGCCGGACCTGCGCTACGGCATGGAAATCCGGGATATCACCGGGACAGCGGGGGGTTCGGGTTTCAAGGTTTTCAAACAGGCGGTGGAGAAGGGCGGCGTGGTCCGGGGCCTAAACATCAAGGGCTCTGCCCATTTCAGCCGCCGGGAACTGGACGAGTTGACGGGATATGCCGTCAGCCTGGGGGCCAGGGGCATGGCCTGGTTCCAGGTCACCGGGGAGGGGATGAAATCCCCCGTCGTCAAGTTTTTCAGCGAAGAGGAGCTCAACGGGATACAGGAGGCCCTGCAGGCGGAAGCCGGGGACCTGCTCATCTTCATCGCCGACGGGGAGGAAACGGCCGCCCCCGTCCTGGGCGGCCTCCGGGTCCACCTGGCCCGGCAGCTGCAGCTGGTACCCCCGGAAGCCGGCGAGCATTTCCTCTGGGTGGTGGATTATCCCCTCCTCTCCTATGACGGGGAGGAAGGCCGCTATACCGCCAACCACCATCCCTTCACCGCCCCAGTGGCGGCCGACGCCCCCCTGCTGGCCCGGGACCCCTCCCGGGTCCGGGCCAGGGCCTACGACCTGGTCTTGAACGGTGTGGAAATCGGCGGTGGCAGCATCCGGAACCACCGGCGGGACCTGCAGGAGGCCGTCTTTGCGGCCCTGGGCTTTTCCCCGGAGGAGGCCCGGGAGCAGTTCGGCTTTCTCCTTAAAGCCTTCGAGTACGGGGCGCCCCCCCACGGCGGCATCGCCTTCGGCCTGGACCGGATGGTCATGCTCCTGGCCGGTTCTTCCTCCATCCGGGATGTCATCGCCTTTCCCAAGACAGCCCGGGGGACCTGCCTGCTGACAAAATCCCCGGCGGCGGTGACAAAGGAGCAGCTGGCGGACCTGCACCTGCTGGTCCGGGAGGACGAGGAGGAGGATGACTGGGAAGAGGAGTAGGCCCCGGCCGGCCCTAGACCAGCTTTCCCGTGCCCTCCTGCTTCAGGCGGCTCACCAGGTCGTGAATAATGTTGGAGCCGCGGGAAATAATTAAACCGGTGACCAAATAATCGATGATGGGGTAGAAGGTGTCCAGGCCAAAAACCATGAGCAGGCCTGTCTGGGTGCTGACGCACAGGATCATGCCGATGAGGATGGCCACGGCCTTCCCCAGCCCCTTCTTCAGGGAAAAGATATTCTTGATTACCTCCGTGGAAAACTCGACCACCAAAGCCAGAACGACGATCACGGTAAGGGCATCCAGTGTCATGGGTCTGTCCCCCTTTCTTTTGCTAGTATATATGCTTGACCCACCCTTTTTATGTTAAATTATGTCACGCCCTTTTACCCTTGCCGAAGGCCCGAAAATGTGATATCATATTATTGAAACAAGCCAAAAACCCTACTATGTGCGTGTATAACCGGAAGTTTTGAGCTAACACTTATGAATTGGGAGCCTGGTCTCTGTCGGTAGCGTATATGCCTGCTGCAGGACATACAAAATCGGCAGGAGGGCACCCCCTTGTGGAGAGAGCAGTTCAAAACATACGGGCCACGGCATGGTGGGGTTATTTTTATTTTCGGGAATAATTGTCAAAGGGAAACCGAAACGTTATAATGGGGAAGGAATAAAATACATAGGGGGTGGCGGGAATGGCAGCCGAAAACCAGGAGATCCTCCACAGGCTGCGCCGGGTGGAGGGGCAGATCAAGGGCCTGCAGAAGATGATTCTAAAGGAGGAACCCTGCTCCGATATCCTGATGCAGGTGGCGGCGGCCCGTTCCGCCATCAACAAGGTGGGGACCCTGATCTTTGAAAGCCATTTCCGGGAATGCCTGGAGAGGGCCCAGGAGGAAGGGAACATGGATGACTTCATCCGCTCCCTGACCTCCCTGATGGATCGATACGTCAAGTGAATCCAAGGGGGTGAACCGTAATCATGTCCGTACAAAAAACCTTCCAGCGACTCATCGAACTCATCCGGAAGCAGGACGAAAAGATCAAGGACTTTCTGGAAAACCTTCACCCCAGCGACCTGGCGGAACTGGTGGAAGACTTGAACGACCGGCAGAAGCAGGAGTTCTTTGCCCTTCTTTCCGACGAAGACGCGGCGGAAATTATCCAGGAGATGGAAGAATTCGACCAGGTGACCCTCTTCCGCCTCTTGACCCGCAAGCGGGCTTCCGCCATCTTGAAGGAAATGGCCTCCGACGACGCCGTGGACCTTTTGGGGGAGCTTTCGGAGGACGAGAGCCGGGAGCTCTTGAACCTCCTGAAGGAGGAAGCGGCGGAAATCCGCGGCCTTCTCCAGTACCCCGAAGACTCCGCCGGGGGCATCATGACCACGGAGTTTACCGCCCTTCCCCTGACCCTGAACGTGGAGGGGGCCATCAAGCGCCTGCGGCAAATCGCCCCGGATGCGGAAACCATCTACTACGTCTATGTGGTGGATGACCAGAAGCGCCTGGCGGGCGTGGTTTCCCTGCGGGAGCTGATTGCCGCCCAGGATGAAATGCTGGTCAAGGATATCATGCGCAAGAACGTCATCAGCGTGGATGTCTCCATGGACCAGGAAGAGGTGGCCCGGGTGGTCTCCAAGTACGACCTCCTGGCCGTTCCCGTGGTGGATGAGGAGCAGCGTCTCCTGGGCATCGTCACCGTGGACGACATCCTGGACGTGGTGGAGGAAGAGGCCACCGAGGACATCTACAAGCTGGTGGGGACCTCCGAGGTGGAGGGGACGGACCTCATCGACGCCACCGTCTTCAACATGTCGGCCCGCCGCCTGCCCTGGCTCATCATCAGCCTCCTGGGGGGGCTGGTGACGGGGAGGGTCATCGGGTTCTTCGAAGCCAGCATTGAGCAGGTTTTTGCCCTGGTCTTCTTCATCCCCGTCATCATGGGCATGGGAGGCAATGTGGGGGCCCAATCCTCCACCGTCTTCGTCCGGGGCCTGGCCACGGGGGAAGTCGAGGCGGCGGAGGTCTGGCGCTACTTCTTCCGGGAGGTCCGCATCGGCATCACCATGGGACTGGTTACGGGGATCATGATCGCCCTGGCCGCCACCATCTGGCAGCCCACCATAGCCAACCTGGGCCTGGTGGTGGGCTTGGCCATGTGCATCACCGTCATCCTGGCCACCGTTATCGGGACCCTGATCCCCATGCTCTTCAACAACTGGGGTATCGACCCGGCCATCACCGCCGGGCCTTTCGTCACCACCATCAAGGACGTTACGGGCCTTTTGATCTACTTTCTGGTGGCCAACCTCCTCATGGGCCTCTAGGGAAGGGGCATCCCCGGCGCCTGACCGGGGAATAATAAATATGCGGAGAGAACCCTTTCGGGGAGGAAATGGCATAAGAAGAGAGAATATTATAATATAATAGAATAGAAGGAACCAAAACCTTATTACAAGGAGGCGCCTGAATGGAGTATGAGGGAAGCGTTACCTTTTTCTGTACGGTTTGCGCCCTGCAGGGAATGGTGCTTTGGGACCCGAGGGACCTCAGGGAGTTGGTGTGCCCCAGGTGCGGCAGTAAAGTCATGACCCCTCACCCAGCCAGAGAAAAAGCCTCGGTACAGCCGGTTTGCTCCTGAACCGCCGGCAAAATTAAGCGGGAAAACGGGCAAGAAGGAAAGGCAGGTTGCAAATAACCTGTCTTTTTTTATTTTTCTTAAAAATATTTTTAAAAAATTTTAAAAAAATTTTTTTTCGGGGAAGGAATTCCGGCATCGGGAGAGAATAGAGTGGAGTAAAGTGGAGGAAAGTGGAGGAAAGCACCCGGGAGAGGAGGGGCGGGCCATGTTCATGGGAGAATACCAGCATACCATCGACACCAAGGGCAGGATTATCCTCCCTGCCCGCTTCCGCGAACTCCTGGGAGAAACCTTCGTCATAACCCGGGGCCTGGACCAATGCCTCTTCGTCTACACCCAGGAAGAATGGTCCGGCCTGGAACGCCGCTTCAAGGCCCTCCCCTTCACCAAGGGGGATGCCCGGGCCTTTGCCCGCTTCTTCTTTTCCGGCGCCTGCGAGGTCGAGGTGGACAAGCAGGGCCGGGTCCTCATCCCCGCCAATCTGCGGGAACATGCGGGCCTGGCCCGGGAAGTGGTCACCATCGGCGTCTCCAGCCGGGTGGAGATATGGAGCAGCGAAAATTGGGCAAAATACAGCCGGGAAGCAAACCTTTCCTACGAGGAAATCGCGGAGAAGATGGTGGATTTTGAACTCTAGATGGGTGATGGCATGGAATTTTCCCACAGTCCCGTTCTCCTGAAGGAAACCCTGGCCGGGCTCAAAGTTTTTCCCGGCGGCACCTACATTGACGCCACCCTGGGGGGTGGGGGCCACGCCGGGGCCATCCTGCAGGGGATTTCGCCGGGGGGGACCCTCATCGGCATAGACCGGGACGGGGAAGCCCTGGAGGCAGCCCGCCAAAACCTGGAAGGCCGGGGCTTTGCCGCCGATTTCATCCCGGTATGGGATAACTTCGCCAACCTGCAGGGGATTGCTGCCGGCCTGGGATTTGGGCAGGTGGACGGCATCCTCTTCGACCTGGGGGTTTCCAGCTACCAGCTGGACAACCCGGACCGGGGCTTTACATACCAGCAGGACGCCCCCCTGGACATGCGCATGGACCAGGCCCGGGGGGCTACTGCCGCCGACCTGGTGAACACCCTGCCGGAGCGGGAGCTGGCCCGGATCATCAAAGATTACGGGGAGGAACGCTGGGCCCGCCGCATCGCCGGGTTCATCGGGGCCCGCCGGCAGGCAGGGGGAAGGATCGAGACCACCAAAGAGCTGGTGGACCTGATCAAGGCGGCCGTCCCCGCCCGGGCCCGGCGGGAGGGGGGCCATCCCGCCCGCCGGACCTTCCAGGCCCTGCGGATTGCCGTCAATGAGGAGCTGGACATCATCACCCCGGCCCTCTTCCAGGCGGCACAGCTCCTGGCCCCGGGGGGCAGGCTGGCCGTCATCACCTTTCACTCCCTGGAGGACCGGCTGGTGAAGAAGGCCCTGATCCGGCTGCAGGGGGGGTGCACCTGTCCTCCGGGCCTGCCGGAGTGTGCCTGCAGCGGCCAGGGGCCTCTGAGGGTCATCACCCGGCGGCCGGTAACCCCCGCCGGGGACGAGGTGGAAAAGAACAACCGGGCGCGGAGCGCCAAGCTGAGAATAGCAGAAAAGCGACAGGTTCTAAAGGAAAGGATGGGTGAATAAGAATTGCTAGTAGCTAAAAGGAAGCACGCATACGCAGTTGAACCTTGGCGTTACCCCAATTGGGAGGAAAAACCGCGGAAGGTCGTACGGAAGAAGGCCCGGGTCCTGCAGAAGTACGCCCAGGTGGCCCTGGTGATGTTCGTCTTTTCCGTAGCTGTATCCGTCCTCGCCCATTATTCCATGCTCCTGGGGATCAGCTACCAGACGGGCCGGCTGCGGAAGGAAATCACCGCTTTAAAAAGTGAGCAGTATCATTTACAATTAGAGGCAGCCGGTTTGAATTCCTTAGACCGCATCGAAAGCATCGCCCTGGAGGAACTGGGCCTGATCTACCCAGCGGAGAACCAGCACATCATCCTTACCCTGAAGAGGTAGGAGGGCGCTCCTTGCCAAAACAGACGGTGTCATCTGCCACAATAAGAAAAAGATTGTTGTTTTGTTTTGTCCTTTTTTTCTTTATAACCGGTGCCCTGGTTTTCCGGCTGGCCTGGATCCAGCTGGTGAAGGCGGAGGAATACCGGCAGCTGGCCCACGAGCAGTGGAACCGGAGCTTGAGGGTGGAGGCCCCCCGGGGCACCATCTATGACCGCAACATGAGGGTCCTGGCCGCCAGCGCCAGCGCCGAAACCATCGTGGCCTTCCCTCCCCAGATCCCCGAGGCGGTGAGGGAGGAAACGGCCCGGGAACTGGCCGGGGCCCTGGGAATGGATGAAGAGCGGCTTCTGGAGCTGGTCAGCTCCCAGCGGGCCGCCGTTTATATCAAGCGCCAGGTGGATGAGGAGACGGCCAGGGCAATCCGGCAGCTGGACCTGCCGGGCATCGGCTTCACCCCCGAGAGCAAGCGCTATTACCCCCACGAACGGCTGCTCTCCCAGGTGCTGGGCTTTGTGGGCGTGGACCAGGGGTGGAGCGGTTTGGAGATCCGCTATGAAGAGACCCTGCGGGGCCGGGAGGGGCGCCTGACCTTTCTGGCCGACGGCCGGGGGCTGCCCATCCCCCAGGGGGTTTCCCGGTACGTGGAAGCCCAGAAGGGCCGGGACCTGGTCCTGACCGTCGACGAATACCTGCAGTTCATCCTGGACAGGGAAATGGACCGGGCCATGGTGGAGTTCGAGCCCCTGCGGATCATCGCCCTGGCGGTGGACCCCCAAACGGGGGGAATCCTGGCCATGTCGGGAAAGCCGGATTTTGACCCCAACCATTACGGCGAGTATTCCCGGGAGTACTGGCAGATCTTCCCCATCAGCAACACCTTCGAACCCGGCTCCACCTTCAAACTGGTGACCCTTTCGGCAGCCATCGACCAGGGGGTTTACAACATGAGGGAAGGCTTTTTCTGCAGCGGCTCCGTCCGGGTCGGGGGCCATTCCATCGGCTGCTGGACCCGCCGCCGGGGCGGCCACGGGTCCATCGACTACCTGCAGGTGGTCCTTAGCTCCTGCAACCCCGGTTTTATCACCCTGGGGGACCGGCTGGGGGGGGAAACCCTTCTGGATTACATCAAAGCCTTCGGCTTCGGGGCGCGCAGCGGCATCGACCTGCCCGGGGAGAGCACCGGCATCCTCTTCCGGGAAGAGCAGTTCGGCCCGGTGGAGCAGGCCACCACCTCCTTTGGCCAGGGGGTTTCCGTAACCCCCCTGCAGCAGGTCATGGCCGTGGCCGCCATGATCAACGGCGGCAACCTGATGCAGCCCTACATCGTCCAGGAAATCCTGGGGCCCGACGGGGCCATCATCGAAAAACGGGAACCCACGGTGGTGCGGCAGGTCATCTCCCCCGAAACATCGGAGGAGGTCAAACACATCATGGAGCTGGTGGTGGAGGACGGCAGCGGCAAGAATGCCGCCGTGCCGGGCTACAGGTTTGGTGGCAAGACGGGGACGGCCCAGAAGGTGGGCCCCGGAGGCCGCTACATTTCGGGGGAATTCATCGTTTCCTTCCTGGGGTTCTTCCCCGTGGAAGACCCCCAGGTTATCCTGTACATCGCCGTGGACAGCGCCAAACGGGGGATCCAGTACGGCTCCCAGATCCCCGCGCCCCTCTTCAAGCGGGTGGCCGCGGACTATTTGAACTACCTGGGCATCCCCCCCGACTTTCCCGAGGAACAGCAGGCCTCCCCGGCCCTGGTGGGGGTGCCGGACCTCCTGGGCTTTACCCTGGAGGAAGGGGCGGCGGAGGCGGACCAGCTGGGCCTGATTTTAACCCCCCTGGGAGAGGGGGGAACCATCCGGGAGCAGACCCCCAGGGCCGGTACCCAGGTCCCCCTGCACACGGAGATCCTGGTCTACACCGGCGATGACGGGGGCGGGCAGGTCCAGGTGCCCAACCTGGCGGGCAGAAGCATGCGGGAGGCGGCGGAGATTTTGCACTGGCTGGGCCTGACCATGAAGAGCTACGGCTCCGGCGTGGTCCGGACCCAGGAGCCCGGGGCCTTCGAATCCGTCCCTGCAGGCAGCGAGATCGTCCTGGAATTCGGGACAGGAGATTGACCAAAAACTCCTGTCCCTTCTTCACATAATTGGCCGTTGCGGGGAGAATACTAAGGGTTTAACGAGAGGGATATCTACAGAGCCAGGGGGGCTAGAGATGCGTTTGCAGGAGCTTTTGCGGGGAGTGCCCCAGGTGCGGGCCCAGGGGCCCCTGGCTGCAGATATCCGGGGGATCTCCTTCGATTCCCGGCAGGTGAGGGAGGGGGACCTCTTCGTCTGCCTCTCCGGCACCCGGACCGACGGCCACCGTTTTCTCCGGGAAGCCCTGGCAGGGGGCGCCGCTGCCCTGGTGGTTTCCGAATCCTTCGGTCCCCTGGAGGGCGCCGCCGTCATCCGGGCGGGAAACCCCCGCCGGGTCCTGTCCAGGCTGGCGGCCAGATACTACGGGTACCCCTCCCGGGACCTGCGCCTCATCGGCGTCACGGGCACCAACGGGAAAACCACCACCACCCACTTGATCGACGGCCTGCTGGCCGCCGGCACCCCCGGGGAAACGGGCCTCATCGGCACCATCGGTTACTACCTGGGCCGGCGCCGGCGCCCCGCCCTGGCCACCACCCCCGAAGCCCCGGTGCTGCACCGGCTCCTTAGGGAGATGGCCGCCGCCGGCGCGGCCTACTGCACCATGGAGGTGTCCTCCCATGCCCTGGCCCTGGACCGGGTGGACCAGTGCGAATTCAACGCCGCCGTCCTGACCAACATCACCGAGGACCACCTGGATTTTCATGAGGACTTTTCCGCATACCGGGCGGCCAAGGCCCGCCTCTTCCGCAACCTGCCGCGAAAGGCGGGGAACTATGCCGTCATCAACCTGGATGACCCCCAGGCCGGCTACCTGCAAAGGATCACCACCGCCGAAATCCTGACCTACGGCCTGAAGGCAGGGGCCCGGATCCGGGCCGTGGATATCTCCGTGGGCCCCGAAGGCGTTTCCTTCACCGCCCTGACCCCCTGGGGGGGGCTCAAGGCCCGCCTGAAGATCACGGGCCTCTTCAGCGTCTACAATGCCCTGGCGGCCATCACCGTGGCCCTGAAAGAAGGGATTTCCCCCGCCCTGATCGAAAAAGAACTGGAGAAGGTGGAGGGGATTCCGGGGCGCCTGGAGAAGGTGGACGAGGGCCAGAGCTTCACCGTCCTGGTGGACTACGCCCATACCCCGGACGGCCTGGAGAACGTCCTCTCCACGGTGCGCCAGTTCTGCCCGGGAAGGCTCATCACCGTCTTCGGCTGCGGGGGGGAGCGGGACCGGAGCAAACGGCCCCTGATGGGGGCCATCGTCCTGAAATACAGCGATTTTGCCGTCATCACCAACGATAACCCCCGGGGAGAGCCGGTGGAGCAGATCCTCGAGGATATCCTGGCAGGCATCGGGGACGCTTCTCCCGGGGCATATACCGTCCTCCTGGACCGGGAGGAGGCCATCGGGGCGGCCCTCGGCCGGGCCGGGGAGGGGGACCTGGTGCTCATCGCCGGGAAAGGCCACGAAACCTACCAGGTTTTCCACGACGGCACCATCGATTTCGATGACCGGGAAGTGGCCCGCCGCTGCCTGCGGCAGGGGCCGGGCAGCCCGCCCGGGGGAAAGGGGGCTTGACCGCCATGAATTTGACCATCCGGGAAATAACCGCCGCCGCCTCGGGCTTCCTGCTGACGGGGGCCGGGGAGGAGTCTCCCCGGGGTTTTTCCATCGATACCCGGACCCTTGAGAGGGGAGATTTTTTTGTGCCCCTCAAGGGGGGGCAAAGGGATGGGCACGAGTACATCCCGGAAGCCTTCGCCAGGGGGGCCGCCGGCACCTTTGTGGCTCGGGAGCGGGAGAAGGAATTCCGCCCGCCGGCCCGCGGGGCGGTCGTCCTGGTGGCGGACCCCCTTAAGGCCCTTCAGCATACGGCGGCCTATTACCGGCAGCTCTTCTCCCTGCCCGTGGTGGCGGTGACGGGGAGCGCCGGCAAGACCACCACCAAGGATTTCATCGCCGCCGTTTTGGGGGAAAAGTACCGCCTCCTGAAAACGGAGGGAAACCTGAACAACGAAATCGGCCTGCCCCTGATGCTGCTGAGGCTCTCGGCCGGGCACCGGGCCGCCGTCCTGGAGATGGGGATGAGCGGCTTCGGGGAAATTGCCTTTCTCACCAGGATGGCCAGGCCCACCCTGGGGGTCATCACCAACATCGGGGAAGCCCACCTGGAGATGGTGGGCAGCCTGGAAGGGGTGGCCCGGGCCAAGGGGGAACTCCTGGAGGGGATGGACCCCGGGGGGACCGCCGTCTTGAACGGGGAGGACCCCCGCCTGCGGGAGCTGGGGGAGAGGTTCCCAGGGAAAACTATTTACTACGGTTTTCGGGAAGAATACCCGGTGCGGGGGGAAAACCTCGCCACCCGGGAGGGGCGGGCGGAATTTGACCTCTGCCTTCCCGGGGCTGTATTCAAGGTCAGGCTCCCCCAGTGGGGACGCCACACCGTCCTCAATGCCCTGGCGGCGGCCGCCGTGGGCTGGCAGCTGGGACTGGCTCCCCGGGACATCAAAGGGGGCCTGGAAGGGGCCGCAGTGACCTCGGGCCGCCTCCAGGTGGAAGAGCGGGCGGGTATGACCGTCATCAATGACACCTACAATGCCAACCCCACCTCCGCCCGGGCTTCCCTGGAGGCCCTCTCGGACATGGCGGGGGAAAGGCCCAAAGGGGCCATCCTGGGGGACATGTTCGAGCTGGGGGCCGGGGCCCCCGAACACCATGAGGCGGTGGGCCGCTTCGCCGCGGGCCAGGGCCTCGCCTACCTCATCACCCTGGGGGACCTCTCCCGGCAAACCGCCGCCGGGGCCCGGCAGGCGGGTATGGAACGGGTCAGGGCCTGCCTGAAGGAAGAAGAGGCCCTGAAAGCCCTGAAAGAATTTGCCTCACCGGGAGACTGCCTTCTGATAAAGGGTTCCCGGGGCATGCAGATGGAAGGGATCGTGGGCGCCCTTAGCCCCGGGTTCTGGCGGGAGGTGAAGGGAAAATGACCCGGTACGAGATTTACAGGGCCATGGCCCTGGCCTTTGGCCTGAGCCTGCTTTTGGCCCCCGCCTTTATCCGCCGGTTGAAGAAGCTGGATTACGGCCAGAGGATCCGGGAGGACGGCCCCAAAAGGCACCTGAAAAAGGCGGGCACCCCCACCATGGGAGGCCTGGTTTTCCTGGCTGCCCTGGTGGCCATGAGCCTCCTCTTCCGCCCCTTTTCCGCCCCCTTCGCCGCCGTGTTCCTCCTGGTCCTGGGCCATGGGGCCATCGGCTTTCTGGACGATTTCCTGAAGATATACCGGCGGCGTTCTTTGGGCCTTAAGGCCCGGAGCAAGCTTTCGGCCCAGCTGGTCCTGATCTCCCTCTTCGCCCTTTTCCTCCTTTGGACAGGGCACAGCACGGTGGTGGAAATCCCCTTTGTGGACCTGGATTTTGACCTGGGCCTTATCTACTACCCCCTGGTCTTTGCCATCATCCTGGGCACTTCCCACGGCGTCAACCTGACGGACGGCATCGACGGGCTGGCGGCGGGGACGGCCATCCTGGCCCTGGTGGCCTACCTTTTTATCTCCCTGTGGCGGGGCCTGCCGGAGCTGGCCTTTTTCTGCGCCGTCCTCACGGGCTCTACCTTCGGTTTTCTCATCTTCAACCTGCACCCGGCCCGGATTTTCATGGGGGATGCCGGCTCCCTGTCTTTGGGGGCCGGCCTGGCGGCCCTGGCCATCCTCACCAAGACGGAAATCTACCTCATCGTCGTCGGAGGGGTCTTCGTGGTGGAAACCCTCTCCGTCATCCTGCAGGTGGCCCTCTTCCAGACCACGGGGAAGCGTATCTTCCGCATGTCCCCCCTGCACCACCACTTCGAACTGGGGGGCTGGTCTGAATGGCAGGTGGTCATGGGCTTTTGGGCCGCCGCCTTCCTCTTCGCCCTCCTGGCCCTGGTGGATTTGGGCACCTTCAGCATCTGGATCTAGAAAGGGGTTACCGGCATGGATGTGGCAGGCAAAAAGATTCTCGTCCTGGGGCTGGGCAAGAGCGGCCTGGCTGCCGCCCTTTTCCTGGCGGACCGGGGGGCCCTGGTCACCGCCAGCGATGCCAAGGCAGCGGCGTCCCTGGTCCCCGGCCTCAAGGCCCTGGAAGGCCGGGAGAACATCACCCTGGCCCTGGGCCGCCCCCAGACGGCCGAACTGGCCCGGGGGATGGACCTGGTGGTGAAAAGCCCCGGCGTCCCTCCCCGGATTCCGCCCCTTGAGGAGGCGGAGAGGGGGAAAATTCCGGTTCTTTCGGAAATAGAAGTGGCATACGCCTTTATTAAAGCCCCCATCATCGGGGTTACCGGGACCAACGGCAAGACCACCACCACCACCCTCATCGGGGAAATTCTCAAGAGGGCGGGGGAGAGGGTGCATGTGGGGGGGAACATCGGCACGCCCCTGCTCGACCTGGTGGGAGCCTCTGGCCCCGGGGATGTGGTGGTTACGGAGCTCAGCAGCTTCCAGCTGGAGCACATCCGGGACTTCCGTCCCCACATCAGCGTTTTTCTCAATCTGAGCCCAGACCACCTGGACCACCACGGCTCCTTCGAGGCCTACCGGTCGGCCAAGGCCAGGATCTTTGCCAACCAGGGGGAAGGGGACTACGCCGTCCTGAACCGGGATGATGGGGCCCTCCTGGCCCTTCAGGGGGAAATCAGGGCCGGGGTCTTCCCCTTCAGTGCCCGGGAAGCCCTGTCCCGGGGGGTTTTTGTTCAGGGGGAGCAGATCGTCATCGCCGCCGGCGGGGCCCCCAGGGTGGTCCTGCCGGTGAAGGAACTGGCCCTCCCCGGCCGGCACAACCTGGAGAATTCCCTGGCCGCTGCCGCCGCCGCCCATTGCCGGGGAGTGGACCCCCGGGTAACGGCGGAGGTCCTCGCTTCCTTTGCCGGGGTGGAGCACCGCATGGAATTCGTGACGGAGGTCCGGGGGATCCCCTACGTGAACGACTCCAAGGGGACAAACCCCGATGCCGCCATCCGGGCCCTTATGTCCTACCCGGAACCCCTCCTCCTCATCGCGGGGGGGAAGGACAAGGGGGCAGAATTTGCGGGCCTGGCCCGGGTCATCCGGGAGCGGGTGTCCCACCTGGTGCTCCTGGGGGAGACCCGGGAAAAGATCGCCGGGGCCTGCCGGGAGGCGGGCTTTACCGCCTGGACCCTGGTGGACAGCCTGGAAGAGGCGGTTATAGAAGCCCACCAACGGGCAAAGCCAGGGGAGAGGGTCCTGCTGTCTCCGGCCTGCGCCAGCTGGGATATGTTTGCCAGTTTTGAGGAACGGGGCAGCCGCTTCAAGGCCCTGGTGGCGGCCCTGGAAAGGGAAGGAAAAGGATGAAAAAACCCGAAAGGAAAGACCCCGATTACACCATATTCCTGGTTACCGTGGTCCTGCTGGCCCTGGGAATCGTCATGGTCTTCAGCGCCAGCATCCTCCTGGCCGTGGAAATCCGCCAGGACCACTTCTACTACCTGCGCCGCCAGGCCTTCTGGGCTGTCCTGGGGCTGGTGTCCCTCTTTTTCGTCTCCAGGGTCAACTACTGGAAGCTCAAATCCCTGGCCTGGCCCATGGTCATCCTGAACTTTGCCCTCCTGGCCTCCGTCTACATACCGGGGCTGGGGGTGGAGATCAACTTCGCCCGGCGCTGGATTACCCTCGGGAGCCTGACCATCCAGCCCTCCGAGTTCACCAAACTGGCCATGGTGGTCTTCACCGCCTGGTTCCTCTCCCGGCCGGAAGTGAAGATGAACAATTTTCTCAGGTCTTCCCTGGTCCCCCTGGCCGTCATGGGGGCATCCTTTCTCATGATCCTGATGCAGCCGGACCTGGGGACGGGGGTGGCCATCGCCGCCGCCACGGGCCTCATCATCGTCGT
>PWVN01000168.1 GCA_003561835.1 Syntrophomonadaceae bacterium | reverse complement strand
TATGAAAATATGTTTTACTATATTGCAATAGGACCAAAAATATGGCAAAATTAATATAAGAAGTGAGGCTCTTCGAGGTACGAGGAAAAGGCTGAAGATGCTGAATTATGAGAAAATAATGCTCGACCTGTGAAAAGGAGGTGTCGTGATGGCCAGTATTATCTGCGAGTGCGGCAAGGTTTTGGATATGCGGGTAAAGCTGGTTGGCGTGTCCCCGGTTATAACGATTCACGACGAGGATGGGTTTGAGTTGAAACGCTGCCCCAAGTGTTCCAGGGACGTCAAGGAGTACAGGGAAAAGGTGATCGGCATTCAGACCATGATTCGCCGCTGGGGCCCGGGAGCCCGAAAAAACAAGATCGTTTAGGGAATAAGAAGGCCGGATGGGGTCAGGCTTGAAATATTCACTTTCAGGCCCGGCCCTTTTCTGTTATTGACATGTGATTTTCACTTTTTCGCGGGAGGTGCAGTGAGTTTTGTTCACACAAAGAATGAAGGCAGCCATCGCTGCCGGAGCCCTTTTGGGAGTCTTTTGCATCATGGGCGCCTGGATTCGCTCGGGCCCCGCCCAGGGGACAGACTACTTCTTTTCCTTTTGGTACAACCGGCTTCTCATGGGTGTGGTTATCGGCCTGTCCGGCGGACAAAAAGGGAAGCCCCATCTGCTGCGGGGCGCCGGCCTGGGATTCCTGGTCTCCTTCGCCTTCTACAGCTCCACCGGGTTTCATGACCCCATGGGGTTCATCGCCGGTATCATTTACGGGATGATCATCGAATTCTTCGCCAGCCGGTATGAGGGGTAAGGGTTGGAAGCCCATCTTTGCCCACCCGAGGCAGGAAAAGGCCAAATCCTATATCTTTCAGGGGTTGGTCGTGGACCTGACCAACCTTTACAAATAAGGGGTCAGGCTGTTCCGGCCAGGTAGTCGTGGCAGGCCCGGGCAGCTTCCCGGCCCTCCCGGAGGGCCCAAACGACCAGGCTCTGCCCCCGGCGCATATCCCCGGCGACGAAGATGCCCTGCCTTTCCGTGCCATACCCCCCTCTCCCCACGGGGTTTTTCAACCCCAACTCCTGAAGCAGGGTTTCCTCCCCTCCCAGAAAACCCATGGATAAAAGGACCAGCTGGGCGGACCGGACCTTTCCCCTTCCCGGTATTTCCCGGGGAACATATTTCCCCCCGGGGCCTTTCTCCCAGGCTACCTGAACCGTATGGACCTCCCGGACCTCCCCCGAGCCATTGCCGCAGAACTTTTCGGTGGCGGTGCTGAAGATCCTGGGGTCCCGCCCGAAAACTGCAGCCGCCTCCTCTTGACCGTAATCGGTTTTCAGGGTTTTGGGCCACTGGGGCCACGGGTTCTCGGGAAGCCGCTCCCGGGGCGGGAAGGGCAATATTTCCAACTGCACCACGCTTTTGCAGCCGTGGCGCAGGGCTGTGGCCACACAGTCCGTGCCTGTGTCGCCGCCGCCGATGACCACCACGTCTTTGCCTGCCGCTGAAATCGGGGAAGAACCCCGGCCTGGGGCATCCAGAAGGCTCTTTGTGTTGGCCTTCAAAAAATCCACAGCAAAGTGGATGCCCTCAAGGTTTCGCCCCTGCACCTCCAGGTCCCGGGGCCGGGTGGCTCCGCAGCACAGAACCAGGGCATCGTTTCCCTCGCACAATTCCCGGGCCGAAATATCCCGCCCCACCTCCGTACTGTTTTGAAACCGGATACCCGCGGCTTCCATCCCTTCCAGGCGCCGCATCACGATGTCTTTTCCCAGCTTCATATTGGGAATCCCGTACATCAGGAGACCGCCCGGCCGGTCATCCCTTTCATACACCGTTACCCCGTGGCCCTCCCGGTTCAGATAGTGGGCACAGGCCAAACCTGCCGGGCCGGACCCCACCACGGCCACCCTTTTGCCCGTCCGGTTCCGCGGGGGGCCGGGAAGGGCGTATCCTTTCCGGAAGGCCCTTTCCACGATGGCCAGCTCGTTGGCCTTCACGGTGACGGGAGGCTCATGGATGCCCAGGGTGCAGGAACCTTCACAGGGGGCGGGGCATACCCTGCCGGTGAATTCGGGGAATGCGTTGGTTTTCAGGAGCCTGAAAGCCGCTTCCTTCCAGAGGCCCCGGTAGAGGAGTTCGTTCCATTCGGGGACCAGGTTGTTCAAGGGGCAGCCCGATACCATGCCCTGCAGCAGAATGCCGGAATGGCAGAAGGGCACACCGCAGTCCATACACCGGGCCCCCTGGCGTTTTTGCCCTTCCGGGGTCAGGGGTACAATAAACTCCTGCCAATCCTGGATCCGCTCCCGGGGCGGCCGGCAGGCAGGGAGCTGACGCCGGTATTCCAAAAAACCTGTGGGTTTTGCCATAACAAATGTCCCCTTCCTTGATCTGAGCAGAACAGGATGCACTCAGAATCTTATAAAAAAACCCTCTTTCACAAAAACATCAGATCCGCTGGATCCCTCCCTGCTCCTTTGGGGAATCCTGGCCCCCCTGGTTTTCCAGGAAGGCGGCCAGGACCGCCTCCTCCCCCCTAAGGCCCCGCCCGCGGGCGGCTTCCATGGCCTCCAGCATCCGCCGGTAATCCCGGGGCATAACCTTGACAAACTTGGGAAGCATTTCCTCCCAGCGAAGCAGGATATTCCAGGCGAGGCGGCTGCCCGTGTAATAAATATGCCGTTCGATCATGGCGCGGACTTCCTTCTCCTCCTTCTCATCTGCCAGGTCCATGAGGTCCACCATCTTCGGGTTGCACCGAAAGTCCCCTGCCGCATCCAGGACATAGGCCACCCCGCCGGACATACCGGCGGCAAAGTTCCTGCCCACAGGCCCCAGGATCACCACGCGGCCCCCCGTCATGTATTCACACCCGTGGTCCCCCACCCCCTCCACCACGGCATGGGCACCGCTGTTGCGGACGCAGAAGCGCTCCCCCGCCATCCCCCGGATGTAGGCCTCACCCCCCGTGGCCCCGTAAAAAGCCACATTGCCGATGATGACGTTGGCCTCCGGGGCAAAGGAGGATTTTTGGGAGGGGAAAAGAGCCACCTTGCCACCGGACAGCCCCTTGCCCACATAATCGTTGGCGTCCCCTTCCAGGCTCAGGGTCATGCCAGGAGGCAGGAAAGCGGCAAAACTCTGGCCGGCGGAACCGGTAAATTTTAACCGGATGGTATCTTCCGGAAGGCCCCCCTCCCCAAAGCGGCGGGTGACTTCGCTTCCCAGGAGAGTCCCCGTCACCCTATCCGTATTGGTAATGGGCAGCCTCGCCCTGACTTCTACCTGTCTTTCCAGGGCCGGCCGGCAGAGGTCCATAAGGGCCCGGTAGTCCAGGGATGGCTCCAGACGATGGTCCTGGGAGACACTGCAGTGGCAACCGGTGCCGGTTCCTGCCCGGGGCTGATGGAGGAGGGGGGAAAGGTCCAACCCGGATGCCTTACCCTCACCGGCATTCTGGGAAGGTTTCAGCCGGTCCACCCGGCCCACCATCTCCTGGACGGTGCGAAAGCCCAGCCGCGCCATGATTTCCCGCAGTTCCCGGGCGATGAAGGTCATGAAGTTCACCACATGCCCGGGCTCCCCCGTAAATTTGCGGCGGAGCTTTGGGTTCTGGGTGGCGATGCCCACAGGGCAGGTATCCATGTGGCACACCCGCATCATGACGCATCCCATGGCCACCAGGGGAGCCGTGGCAAAACCGAATTCTTCCGCCCCCAGCAGGGCCGCCACGGCCACATCCCTGCCCGTCATGAGCTTGCCGTCGGTTTCCACCACGATGCGGCTGCGCAGGTTGTTCAGGACCAGGGTCTGGTGGGTTTCGGCCAGGCCCAGTTCCCAGGGGAGGCCCGCATGGCGGATGCTGGTCCGGGGGGCGGCCCCGGTGCCCCCGTCAAAGCCGCTGATGAGGACCCCATCGGCCCGCCCCTTGGCCACCCCGGCGGCGATGGTGCCCACCCCCGCTTCCGAGACCAGTTTGACGCTGATCCGGGCCCTGGGGTTGGCATTCTTGAGGTCGTGGATCAGCTGGGCCAGGTCTTCGATGGAATAAATGTCGTGGTGGGGCGGAGGGGAGATCAAGCCCACCCCGGGGGTGGAGTACCGGGTTTGGGCAATCCAGGGGTAGACCTTCTTCCCCGGCAGCTGCCCCCCCTCCCCGGGTTTTGCCCCCTGGGCCATCTTGATCTGAATCTCCCGGGCGCTGACCAGGTACTGGCTGGTGACACCGAAACGGCCGGAGGCCACCTGCTTGATGGCGCTGCAAAGGGACTCGCCTCCATCATCGGGGCTGAAACGGCAGGGATCCTCCCCGCCTTCCCCCGTATTGCTCCTGCCGCCGATCCTGTTCATGGCTGCGGCCAGGCATTCGTGGGCCTCCCGGCTGATGGAGCCATAGGACATGGCCCCGGTTTTGAAGCGCTGCAGGATGGCTTCCACGGGTTCCACCTCCTCCAGGGGGAGGGGGCGATCCAGGCAGCGAAAATCCAGAAGGCTCCTCAGGGTGCTGCGATGCTGTTCATCCTCTGTAATGAGGGCGGAGTACTCCTGGAAGAGGGAGTAATCCCCGGTACGGCAGGCTTCCTGGAGGAGAGGTATGGTCTTCGGGTTGTACAGGTGGGCCTCACCGTCCCGCCGCCACTGGAGCACCCCGCCGCTTTCCAGGACCCCCAGGTCCTCCTCCCTCTTGCGAAAAGCGGGGGAGTGGCGCCTTATGACCTCGTCGGCAACGACATCCAGGCCAATCCCTCCCAACCGGGAGGGGGTCCAGGTAAAATAGCGGTCCACCAGGCCTTTGTCCAGGCCGATGGCCTCAAAGATCTGGGCCCCCTGGTAGCTCTGCAGGGTGGAGATGCCCATCTTGGAGATGACCTTGATGATGCCTTTGGTCACCGCCGACACATAGTTCCCTTCGTACTCCCGGGCATCCCCCGACTCCAGAAGCCCCTGGCCTGCCAGGGTTTGCAGGGCAGCCAGGGCCAGGTAGGGGTTGACGGCCGAAGCCCCGTAGCCCAGGAGGAGGGCGAAATGGTGCACCTCCCGGGCATCCCCCGCCTCCAGGACCAGGCTGACCCGGGTGCGGGTTCCCTGCCGGATCAGGTGGTGGTGCAGGCCGGAAACCGCCAGCAGGGAGGGTATGGGGGCCTGATCCGGCGACAGGCCCTTATCCGAGAGGATCAGGATATTCACACCCCGGGCAACAGCCGCATCCGCTGCCCAAAAGAGGCCCTCCAGGGCTCTTTCCAGGGCCGGGCCGCCGCCGGACGCGTCAAAGAGGAGGGGCAGGGTAAGGGCTTGAAACCCCGGTTCCCGGATGCGGCGGAGTTTTTCCAGTTCCCCATTGGTGAGGATGGGGGTTGTGAGCTTGATCTGCCGGCAGCTCTCGGGCCGGGGGTTTAAAAGGTCCCCCTCGGGTCCGATGTAGGTTTCCGTCCCCATGACGATCTCCTCCCAGATGGCATCGATGGGGGGGTTGGTGACCTGGGCAAAGAGCTGCTTGAAATAGTTGAACAAGAGCTGGGGTTTTCGGGACAGCACCGCCAGGGGGGTATCATCCCCCATGGCCCCCACCGGTTCCTGACCGTCCCGGGCCATGGGCAAAAGGGTAAAGCGCAGATCTTCATAGGTGTAGCCAAAGGCCTCCAGGCACCTCCCGGCCTCCAGACCCTGCAGGCCCGGGGCGGCGGGGGCGGCGGGGGCGGGGGTGGCGGGGTTGGCGGCCGGAGCGGGGGGGAGCTGCTCCAGGGGTTTCAGGTGTTCCTTGAGCCAATCCCCATAGGGGTGCTGCCGGGAAATTCTTCCCTTCAGCTCCTCGTCGGTAATGATGCGGCCGGCGGCGGTATCGATGAGAAGCATCTTCCCGGGATGCAGCCGCTCCTTGCAGACCACCCTTTCCGGGGGGATATCCAGGACCCCCACCTCGGAGGCCAGGATCACCGTTTCGTCTTCCGTTACATAGTAGCGGGAAGGGCGCAGACCATTCCGGTCCAGCACCGCCCCCACCATTTCCCCGTCGCTGAAGGCCATGGCCGCCGGGCCGTCCCAGGGTTCCAGCAAACAGCTGTGGTACTCGTAAAAGGCCTTCCTGGCCGGGTCCATGCCGTCGTGGCGGGACCAGGGCTCCGGAATCATCATCATGAGGGCATGGGGCAGGGTCCTGCCCGTTAAGGTCAGGAATTCCAGGGCCTCGTCAAACATGGCCGAATCGCTGCCATCGGGGGAGATGACGGGCAGGACCTTCTTGAGGTCCTCTCCGAAAAGGGACGGGGCGAACATGGCTTCCCGGGCCCGCATCCAGTTGATGTTCCCCCTCAGGGTATTGATCTCCCCGTTGTGGATGAGGTAGCGGTAGGGATGGGCCCGCTCCCAGGAGGGGAAGGTGTTGGTGCTGTAGCGGGAATGGACCAGGGCCAGGGCTGTTTTCGTCCGGGGGTCTCTCAGGTCGGGGAAAAAGGCCGGCAGCTGTTCCGGCGTCAGGAGGCCCTTGTAGACGATGGTCCGGGCAGAGAGGCTGGCCGCATAAAAATCGGACGCTTCCGGGCCGGCATGGCGGAGCTCTTTCTCCGCCCTCTTGCGAATGACATAAAGCTTCCTTTCAAAGGCCAAAGTATCCGGCAGTTCCGGGCAGGGACGGATGAATACCTGGAAAAGGGCAGGCCTCGATGCCCTGGCCGGTTCCCCCAGGATGCTGTCGTCGACGGGTACCCGGCGCCAGCCCAGGAGGGACTGCCCCTCCTCCAGGATGATCCCTTCAAGGCGCTCTTTCTGGGCCGAGCACTCCCGGGAGTTCCGGGAGAAGAAGAGCATCCCCACCCCGTAGTTTCCGGCAGGAGGCAGGGAGATCCCCAGACCGGGGCATTCCTCTTTAAAAAATTTGTGGGGAATCTGCAGCAGGACCCCGGCGCCGTCTCCCATATCGGCCTCACTCCCGACAGCGCCCCGGTGGGAGAGGTTGACCAGGACCTCCAGGGCCTGCTTCAAGGTTTTGTGGGTCCTTTTCCCCTTTATGCTGACCACGAAACCGATCCCGCAGGCATCATGTTCGAAACGGGAATCGTAAAGCCCCTGGGGGGACGGATAGTGGGAAAATGCCATAGCCATCAAACCTCCCGTATATTTCATAATATGAAAGTTATTTTCATAATGTGTTAGGGGTATGCTACCAGAGTTATGGTTTTTCTGCAAGGAATTTATTGGGATTTATCGGAATATTCCTTTCATAATATGAAATTATTTTTCATAGGGTGCAAAGACTTTGCTTGCCGGCGGTATCGCCGGCCGGAGGATCAGGGATTCGTGGTATAATATAGTTGGAATTTCAAACCTGGATTGGAGGGGTTTACATGTTTCGCAACGCCATAAAGGTGGCGCGGCTCTTCGGCATTGATGTGAAAATCGATATGAGCTGGCTCATCGTTTTTTTCCTCTTCAGCTTCTCCCTGGCCGGCACCTACTTCCCCGGGCAGCTTCCCGGCCTGGCCGAGGGGGTCTACTGGCTCCTGGGAATGGGGGTGACCCTGGTCTTCTTCGCTACCGTCCTGGCCCATGAGCTTTCCCACTCCCTGGTGGCCATGAAGGAAGGAATCCCCATCAAGACCATCACCCTTTTCATCTTTGGCGGCGTGGCCCAGCTGGAGGAGGAGCCCAAGAACCCCACCTCGGAGCTCAAGATTACCCTGGCCGGCCCTCTGGCCAGCCTGGGGATGGCGGCCCTCTTCTTCCTGATTTCCCTCCTGGTCCCCCGGGGGCAGCCCCTGCACGAGGGCCTGGCATTTCTCGCCCGCATCAACGTCATCATGGGGATCTTCAACCTGATCCCCGCCTTTCCCCTGGACGGCGGCCGGGTTCTGCGGGCCCTTCTCTGGAAGCGCTGGGACAACCTGCTGCGGGCCACAAAGATTGCCGTGGGCACCGGCAGCTTTCTCGCCTTTTTCGTAATGGCCCTGGGCTTCATGAGCCTCTTCCAGGGCTCCTTCTGGGGGCTCTGGTACATCATCCTGGGGTGGATCATCTATCAGGCCGGGCAGAGAAGCTACGGGCAGGTGGCCATGAAGGATATCCTCTCCGGCATCAAGGTCGCCGATGTCATGAGCCGGGACGTCCAGGTGGTTCCCGCGGACTACACCATAGAGCAGCTGGTAAGCATGTTCTACCGCCACAAGTTCAGCGCCTTCCCCGTGGTGGAGGACAACAACCTGAAGGGGCTCACCACCATGAACCAGGTGAAGGATGTGGAGCAGGGGAAGTGGGCCTTTACCCGGGTGGGGGATATCATGACGCCCTTGAGGGACTGCGTCATCATGAAGCCCGGAGATGAGGCGGGAGAGGCCATGATGAATATGGCTTCCACCGGGGCCGGGAGGGTCCTGGTCATCGATGAGGGGGAATTGGCAGGCATCCTGAGCAACACGGATATGATGCGCCTGATCAACATGAAGAGCCTCTTCGGCAGGTAGGGCCGGGGGCCGGGCTGGGATTAAGGGCTGGAATTAATACGGATAACACAGAAATCCCTCTTGCCAGGGTCCCCGTTCTGTGTTAAGATTATCTGCAAAGCTATGAAGGAGAAAAGTACGCAGGGGGGTTCCCCCAGGGAGGCGGTACCAGCGACTGGAAGTACTGCCGGGAAGAAGCCTGCCGAAGTTCCCTCCGGAGCTGTCGGTTGAAACCCACCCGGGAAAGTAGGCCGGACCGGGGGTCTCCCCCCCGTTAGAAACCCGAGGGATATCGGACATTTGCCGGACAGAGTAAGTTTACTTTCGGGGTCAGGCCTAAAAGTAAACTTACGGGGGGAATGTCCCGTATTCGCAGAGGAGGGCCGGCTTGGCCGGCCAACCAGGGTGGTACCGCGGAAGCAAACTTCACGCCCCTGAGGCCTGAGGTTTTTTTTGTTGCTTTCGTCCCTGAGATGGGATGGAAGCTTTTTTCTGTCCCGGAACAAGGCAAGAAAAATTTGCAATGAAGCAAGGAGGTCGAAGGGGATGATTGTGGTGATGAAGTTGAAGACCCCGGAGGGGCAGGTCAACGATGTGAAACGTAAATTGGGGGAGCTGGGTTTTTCCGTCCATGAAATCCGGGGCGTGGAGCGGCTGGTCCTGGGGGCCGTCGGGGATGGCCGGCTGGAAGAACCCTCCATCCTGCAGCTGATGCCGGGGGTGGAAAAGGTGATGCCGGTGAGGAACCCCTTTAAGCTGGTGAGCCGAGAGGTGAAAGCGGAGGACACG
>PWVN01000114.1 GCA_003561835.1 Syntrophomonadaceae bacterium | reverse complement strand
TAAGGGCAGGGATTGTTCCTGGGACAAACGTAATGTATAATGATACTGTATACATTTAAGGGGGGATCCAGATGAAAAGAACCCAGATCTATCTTCGGGAATCGCAGAAGGAGGATTTGAAAATTCTTGCAACCCAAAAGAACCTACCTCTTGCGGAGCTCATCCGGGAAGCTGTTGACAGGTATATCGCCGAAAACAGGGAGAAAACTGCCGGGGAGCTTATCACGGCGGCAGAGGGGCTCTGGAAGGACAGGAATGACATCGATCCCCTGGATTATGTAAGGGGTCTGCGCCGGGAACTGGACGCCCGGCTGAAGGAGGAGAAGTGACCGTGATGATTCTCTTCGACACAAACATCCTCATCGATCACCTGAAGGGAAAAGCCGAGGCTGCCCTTTTGCTGCGGGAATGCCTGCACTCCCAAAAGCCGCCGGCCTGCTCCGTACTTACCAGAATCGAGCTGCTCAGCGGCATGCGCCCCGGGGAGGAAAAGGCCCTGGAAGGGTTCCTTTCCGGCTTCGAGGAAATCCCCGTCAACCGTGAAATTGCCGGGCTGGCGGGGGCCTACATGCGGAAGTACAGGAAGAGCCACGGGATCAACCTGGCTGATGCCGTCATCGCCGCCTCGGCCAGGTTTGCCAGTTCCAGGCTGTACACGCTAAATGCGAAGCATTATCCCATGGATGATGTAGTGGTGGTAAAACCATATTAGCAGGGGCCTTTCGGAACCTGCCCTTTTTCAGTCAAAACAGAACCCTGCTGACCTCCCGGGCATAGAGTCCGGCACCCCTCTCGTTGATGTGGACGCCGTCGATGGTCAGGGACAGGCCGTCTCCTCCCTCCCCCTTTTCCAGCTCCGCATCGAAAGCTTCCCCCCCCCGGCCAAGCCGGCACCCGTGTTTGGCCGCCAGCCCGTGAATGATTTGGTTCAGCCCGTCCCGGATGCGGTTCTCCCGGGAATCCCGTTCTTCCCCCAGGCAGCTCAGGGTGGCAAGGATCAATCTCCCCCGGTAAACCTGTTTTACCCGGTTCAGGGTTTGGTCCAGGATGCTGCCCAGCTGCTCCGCAATGCCTTGGGAACCGCCCCCTCCCAACCAGGGGGCCATCAGGATATCGTTGTGGCCTCCTTCGATGACGATGGCGTCAAAATCCTTCTCCCTCACCAGGAGGGCCAAGAGGCGCCGGCAGATACCCGGCAGGGTGTCCCCGGGGATCCCGTGATTGACCAGGGTCATTTCGGGGTTTTGCCCGGCGACAATATCCGTGAAGCTTACCCCGATGCTCCCTTCGACAATGCTGTCTCCGATAAAAAGAACCTTCAATCCGCTCTCCTCCTTGGGGGCGGCAGCTAATCTTTCGCCGCTGGCCTCAAAAGCTCCGGGTCGAAGCCCTCCACCGGCCCCCGGTAGGGCTCCCCCCGCTTCGGGTCATGGGCCTTCCCCATGTATTCCACAGCCATGGCCGGGCAGAAACTGTAGCAGCGCAGGCAGAGGATACACCTGCCCCGGGCCAGGACCACACTGCCGCTCAGGTACAGGTTCCCGACGGGGCAGGCCCTGATGCATTTTTCACACCGGGTACACCGGCCCGGGTCCACGCTGATATCGTCCCTCAGCCTCTCGTACATGCGGCGGAAGGGCCCCCTCTGGATATAGCCCGACAGCTCCGAAAGGGCGTTGAAGCCCCGGAGAAAAAGCCGGCCGCCGGAAATCCTCCCGGCGAACTTCTCGATTTTCCTCTCCGCCCGCTTCAGCACCTTCCCCATACGCCCTTTATCGTTGGTGTAGGGGAGCCTGAGAATGGCAACGGAGACATTGTTGGGCATCAAAAAGTGCTCCGCCCACCGGACCTGAAACCCGGGCCCGAGAAATTCCGTCCCCACCCGGGCCCCGTCTCCCGACCACAGCCACTGGGTGCAGAAGAGAAAGGCCTCCTTTCTCTGGTCGGAAAGCTTCCCCATGAAGGCCTTCATGGTTCCCGGCAGGTCGGAACCGTAGGTGGGGTAGCCGAACCCCACCGCATCGCTTTGGGCGATCAAGCTGTCCGCCGTCCCCGGGTCAACCTCCTCGATGGAGTAACAGCCGGTCTCGGCCCCCCGATCTCTCAAGGCAGCGGCCAGCTTCCCCGTCACCCACCAGGTGTTGCCCGTTCCGGAGAAATAAAAAATCACGAATCTCTTCAGAATCAACCACCCTTTTGGGGTCAGGCTTGAAATTTTACTTTCTCTCAACCTGCAGCCCGCCCTTTAATTTAAGCAGCAGCGCCGTTACAGCTCCTTGCTGAATTTCAAGATACAGGTGGGGAACCCCTGGGCAATCGTATGGCCCAGCTGAAAGGAAAAAGCGTCGAATTTACTGGCAATTCCCCGGTCGCCGTCCATGGCGATATCACACAGCAGGGCCAGATCTTCCCGGGAGCACCCCAACTTTTCCCAGGCGGCCACCAGGGGGCAGTGGTGAAAATGAATTTCAAGCTCATCTTCCGTGGCTTTTACGAATCTCATCTCAAAGACTTCCCTGCTGGCTTCCGTGGCAAAGGCTTTCTGGAAATCCCTCAGGTCGGCGGGGTTTTCGCACCTGGACCTTTTGCCTTCCCCGTGGATACACCCGCAGCGGAAGACCGCCGGCCTGGCGATATCCTCCCAGTCCAGGCCCTTCTTTTTCCCTTCCTCCATCAAGAGGTAGAACCAGGTAGCCCGGTGTTCAATGGCCTTTCGTACATCTTCCACATGTCCTCTGGAGATTCCCTCCGGCACTTCCGACATTTCCATCTCTCCTCTCTTTATGCTGGAAACCTGCATAATGCACTTATGTAATTCTACAAACAAACCATATTTCCTATGTACAATTCCCTTAATATAATCTGAGTTTACATCCCGGCGTTCCATCTCCCTTTTATTCAACAAAGAAATTTTTGACTTCAGCCCCTTCTGGGGCAAAGAAATATTTCAATCCCGTGCCCCTTCGGGTAAAATACCTGTAAGCCCTATTGGCCTGGAAAGAGGGGTTCCCATGAAAATCATTGTGGATGCAGATGCCTGTCCCAAAGCAGTTCTGCAGATCTGCCTGCAAAAAGGGCAGCAGTACGGTATACCCGTGTGGACCGTGGCCAGCTTCAACCACAACATCACATCAGACCATCATGTGACCGTCGGCAGCGCATCCCAGGAAGCCGACCTGAAGGTGTTGAACATGGCCCGGAGGGGAGATGTGATCGTCACCCAGGACTGGGGCCTGGCTGCCGTGGCCCTGGGAAAGGGGGTAAAATGCCTGAACCCGGACGGGAGGAAATATCAGGAGGATCAGATGGATTTTATGCTGGAGGAACGGGAGATGAAAGCAAAATACCGCCGCAGCGGCGGCAGGACCCGGGGGCCCAAAAAGCGTACCGGCTGGGATGATAAAAAGTTTTCCGCAGGGCTGGATGCGGTTCTGGGCAAAATCACCGGCTTATGAAAGCTAAACGCAAGCCCAGCCCCTTAAATAATCACAATCCCCGCCAGGGTCCCCGTGGGGACATCGGAGGCCTTCGCGGAGCTCCCGATGGGGTAGATATCCCACCCGGCGGCAGCGGCCATCTTGTAGACATCGATTCCCACGGCTTCCATGGAGGGGCGGGCCCGCAGGGAAAACCGGCATTTCTTCCCCTCCAGGGCGGCACAGCCCTCCAGCTGGCCGCAGAAGGTATGCCGGCAGGACCCGGCACCGAAGCCCACAGCCAGGTAGTACCCGTCATAAAAAGCCCGGGATTCCACCTCCGAGACGATATGGAAGATCTTCCTGTAGGCTTCCACCCGCTCTTTGATGGTCGTCTTTTCCCGGACGATGACTCCGGCGGGAACATCCATGGTAAAGAATACGGCCCACCGGTACCTTTTCAGGTACTCTTTCAGCTCGCCGGGTTTGACGGTATGGGGAGGGCAGTGGGCGCACACCCCGTAGCCAAAGCAGCGCGGAACCCGGCATTTCAGGGTGACCAGTTCATCCACCTCGATCCCGGAAGCCTCGATGACCGCTGCCCTGCTGGCCCCCAATTCAAGGGCTGATTCCCTGTACTTCTCCAGGTCCTCCTGGATTCCCTCCCCGTAATAAACGGTGCCTATGCCTTTCAAGAATACCTCTCCTCCCTTATTCGCCGCTATTATCAATATTCTGTATAAACATCGCTAATCCTCTACGCCAGGGAAGGGTATTGTATTCCTTTCGTAGAATAACTGCTATTAAAATCCAAAAGGAGGTTTTTTCGATGGATGTCTTGGAGATGATCCTGAACAGGCAAAGCTGCCGTGCCTTCAAAAGCGACCCCATCCCCGGGGATGTCATGCAAAGAATCCTGGATGCCGCCCGCAACAGCCCCTCCTATACCAACACCCAACCCTGGGAGGTGGCGGTGGTGACGGGGCAAAAGAAAGACGAACTCTCCCAGCGGCTGGTGGAACTGGTGAAAACCGATGCGCCCGTCAGCCCCGATGTGCCCATCCCCTCTGAGTGGCCGACTCGCATGGTTCAGCGGCAGCAGGAACACGGGGCCCGCAGGCTCAACACCCTGGGAGTGGCCCGGGGGGATCAAGAGGGCCGGGACCGTTTGAAACTGATGAACTACGAGTTTTATGGGGCCCCCTGCGCCGTGTTTCTCTGCATGGAGAAAAGCCTGGGAGAATGGTCCCTCTATGACATGGGCCTTTTCACCCAGAACCTGATCCTGGCAGCCCACTTCCTGGGAGTGGAAAGCTGCATACAGGCCTCGGTCACCCACTACGCGAAGGAGATAAAGGGGTTTCTGGGGATTCCTGAGGAGAAAAGACTCCTCTCCTGCATCTCCATGGGCTACCCCGATTTGGAGGCGAAGCTGAATGCCTACCGCAGCGTAAAATCCGACCCCAAAGAGTTTGTGAGCTTTCACGAATAATAATTCGGCCCGTCTCCGTGCAAAGCGATTCCGGGCGTTCTGGTGTAATCACCTGCAATACGTAAATATTTCACGTTATCATGAGACATCCTTTAAGTAAGCCGCTAAAAGCCCCTCAGCCCTCGATTCCAGGGCTTGTGCTTCCGGGAACATGGAGGGTATAATAATGATAATTCCTGTAATTGATAATGATTATCATTTTCCGCAAAAGAAAAATACATAAATCGCTGGAGGCTGTAATTATGCTGGAAATCGTCATCATTAGCGGGTTGGCCGGACTGGCCACCGGGCTCGGCGCCATCTTTGTGCTTCTCTTCGGGCGCCCCTCAACAAAGCTCCTTTCCATCATGCTGGGGTTCGCCGCCGGCATCATGCTTTCCATCGCTACGCTGGAACTGATCCCCGAGGCGATGGAAATCGGCGGCCCGGCCAACGCCCTATTGGGGTTTGTCATCGGTGTGGCCATCATGTACGGGTTGGACCTGTATGTGCCCCACATCAGCATCATGAAATGCGAAAATGAGGATGACAAGCCAAAACAGGACATGCTGAAGATGGGATACCTGATATTTCTGGGGATTGCCGTCCACAACTTCGCGGAGGGAATGGCCATCGGCGGCGGCATGGTATCGAGCCCTGCCCTGGGGATGATGATCGCCGTGGCCATCGCCATCCATAACGTTCCCGAGGGAATGGCCATGGCCGTGCCCCTGCGCATGGGGGGCATGCAGTCCCTCTCCATAATCCTCCTGGTCTCCCTGGCCGGATTGGTAACGGCCCTGGGGGCCCTCCTGGGGGGCATCGTATTTCAGACGACTTCAGCCGTCGTAGGGGTTGCCCTGGGGTTGGCGGCAGGGGCCATGTTCTATATCGTTGGGGACGAACTGATTCCCCAGGCCCGCTGCTACCAGCACCATCTGGCCAACGTGGGCCTGATCATCGGTTTTATAGGCGGCATGCTGCTGGAAATCTAAGACCCCTCCAGGTCCCCGGCCCTCTCCACAGGATAAGGCCCCGGGTACGCAACCCGGGGCCTTATCCTGTTTTGTTTTCCTTGCAATTTTAAACCCGGATGTTCAGCAGGTTCAGCAAAACGAAGACCACAAATACCGTGGATGCCGCAATGAACACGACCAGGATTACCGGTGATAATTTTTTCGGCTTATCTTTGGGTTGGGCGGAGAGCATGCTGACGAGGAAAAGGCCGAGAATGATACCATAAATGATCACAGCTTCCCGAAGGCCGATTACATTCAGCCAATCCACAATAACACCTCCATGATTTTACTCCTTCCTGCCCATACTGGAGGCTTACCCTGCAAAAATAACCCGCTTCGGCGGCCTGGCGATCATGGCTCCCCTTGGGAGCTTTAGACCCATGGCTTTGCGTGCCAACCTTTCGGATGGTTTGCCCTTATCGACCAGGAAGTTGTTTACAAAATTATTTCATAATTTTCTGTCTTTGTCAACTGGTATGATTTTACAGCGCTTTGAGAGGAACGGCGGCATGGGAGTTTTACTCCTGTCTTAATCCGTAAGGCTGAGAAATTCCCTGGCATCGGCTGCGGCCATCTCGACAGCCTGCTCCCAGAACCCGGGTTTCGTCAGGTCCACTCCCAGGTGCCTGGAAGCCAGGTCTTCCACCCTCATGCGGCCGGTATCCCGCAACAGGTTGATGTAGCGTTCCTCAAAGCCGTCCGGGGTTTCCCTGGCCAGGGCATAGATCCCGGCGCTGAAGAGGTACCCGAAGGTGTAGGGGAAGTTGTAGAAAGGCATCCGGGTAATGTAGAAGTGAAGCTTGGAACACCAAAAATGGGGATGCCAGCGGTCCAGGCCGTTCCGGAATGCTTCTTTCTGGGCATCCAGCATCATGCCGTTCAGTTCGTCCACCCCGACGGGGCCGCGGCGGCGGCGCTCATAGAAGGCCGTTTCAAAGAGGAAGCGGGCATGAATATCCATAAAAAAGCTGATGCTGCCCCTGACCTTGCCGCCCAACAGGGCGATCTTCTCTTCTCGGGTTGCGGCCTTCTTTACAGCCGCATCGGCCACCACCATCTCGGCGAAGGTGGAGGCCGTCTCGGCCACGTTCATGGCATAGATCTGGGCCATGAAGGGCAGGCCTGCCATCACGTGCTGGTGGAAGGCATGCCCCATCTCGTGGGCCAGGGTGGAAACGTTGCCGGGACTGCCGGCAAAGGTCATAAACACGCGGGTTTCGTTGCTTAAGGGGAAGGAGGTGCAGAAGGCGCCGTCCCTCTTGCCGGGGCGGTCCTCCGCTTCCACCCAGCGTTTTTGAAAGGCACCGGCACAGAACTCCGCCATCCGGGGGCTGATGCCGGCAAACTGCTCCGTCACAAAACTGCAGGCCTCTGCAAAGGAATATGTTTTGGCCACCTTACCCAGGGGAGCGCCCACATCGAACCAGGACATCTCTTTAAGGCCTTGCAGCTTCTTTTTCCGCTTTAGAAACTCTACGAACACATCCTTCTTCCCCTCCACCGCCTCCCACATCACCTTCAGGGTTTCGGCGGACATCCGGTTAAAGTCCAGGGGCTCTTTGTGGATGTTCTTCCAACCCCGGTGCTTGTAAAGGTTCAGCCTGAAGCCGCCGAGATGATTCAGGGCAGCTGCACAGAGCTCGGCTTCCTTTGCCCAGGCCTCCTCCCATTTTTTGGCCATGGCCGACCTGAGAGCCGGATCCGGGTCGGCAAATACATTGGAGGCCTGGCCGACGGACAGGGCCTCCTCCTTCCCGTCCCGCACCCAGGGAATGCTGATGCGCCCGGCAACCAGGTCATACAGGTTGGACCAGCCGTGATATCCGTCCACAGCCAGGTCATTGACGATTTTTTCCTGCACTGCCGGCATTTTATCCCGGGCCATCGTGCGCCGCTCAGCGAGGGGGAAGGCTACCGGTGCCAGTTCCGGTGTTTCCAGGAGCCGCTGCCAATCGGCATCCTCTACAGCCAATAGCTTCTCATCCAAACCCGTCAGTATTGAATTCAGGGCTCACTCCATTTGCTGCAGGCGGCCGTAAAGCAGCCTGGCCCTGTCGTCTTTGACGTCCTGGGCCGTGAGGCAAAAGACGAAGGCCGCCGACTGGCGCAGCCGGGCGGCGATGTCCTGGATGGTTTCAATGAGCTGCATCAGCTCCCCGGTGCTGCCGTCGGGGTCAGCAGCTTCCTGCAATTTTTCAATGTCTCCGGACAGCCCGGCAAGCCACGCTTCCAGTTCTTTGGAACTGCTCCCCCCGGGAAAGATGGATTCCACGTCCCATACCTGGTCAAGGCCTTTCATCTTCATCCGTAATTCCCTCCATGCAAAATGATTGTAATGTGCTGCCTTGTAGACTTCCCCTTCTATCTCTCATGTTCCTTCGCGACCAAAAAATATGTCATCATGGGCCCCTTTCCCTTCACCTCCACCAGGCCCCTCTTCCGGAAATGATAGCGGTCGCGGAGCAGCCCATATGTGCTCTCCGTCACCTGGATTTGACCCGGGATTCCTGTGGACTCCATCCTGGAGGCCACATTAACCGTATCGCCCCACAAATCATAGATGAACTTCTTCTCCCCGATGATCCCTGCAACCAGGGGCCCGGAGTTGATTCCCACCCGCATGGAAAGCTCCCAGCCGGAACACCGATTGAAGTCCTCCAACCCTGCCAGCATATCCACGGCAAAATCCGCCACGGCTTCGGCATGGTCCCCCCTTTCCTCGGGTATACCCGCAGCAGCCATGTAGGAATCGCCGATGGTCTTGATCTTCTCCAGACCATGCTTCTCCGTTCCCCTGTCAAAGAGGCAGAAGATTTCGTTGAGGACCTCCACCAGCTGGCTCGGTTCCAACCGCTCCGACATCCGGGTGAAGTCTGCGATATCACAGAAGAACACCGTGGTGTTCTCAAACCGGTCAGCAATGGTCCTGCCGCCTTCCTTCAACCTCGCGGCAATGGGCACCGGCAGGATGTTGTGCAGGAGCGCTTCCACCTTTTTATGCTCCTTCTTTAAAGCCGCCCGGGCCTTATGCACCACTAAACTGTAGGACCGCATAAAAATGAGGACAATTGCAAAGGTAGCGGCCAGATTCACGATATATACGATTCTCAGCAGGGCCGGTTCCAGCTGGTGGGCCAGGGCAGGCACCTGCCCGACGAAGTAGCTGGCGATTAAGCCCCCCATCATGACTGCAATCAAAAGGGGGCGTCCGGGCAGTCTTTGTGTGATGAACAAACCCACCGTCACTGTGATAATATAGTATTGGAATCCCGAATCCCCCCCCAGGACAAACACACAGAAGACGGCATGGGCCAGCACTTCGCCTGCCGCCAGGTAAAGGGCGGTGGCAATTCTCCCCTTT
>PWVN01000247.1 GCA_003561835.1 Syntrophomonadaceae bacterium | reverse complement strand
GGTTCTTCCGGCCCTCTGATCGCCTTTACCCCGTCTATGTTTTTTTTCCCATCTGACCCCTTTAGCCCCTGCAGCATCGTCTATCCTCTCCTTACCATTCTTATTCCCGGCTCCAGGCTTTGATGCCTGCCCCCTTCAGGAGGGACAGAGCCTTCACCCGCTCCTCTTCTTCCTTGAAACCGAACCGGATGCTCCCCTCCTCCGCCTCCCGGACCCGCAGGACCTCAATTTCCGCGATGTTGACACCGGCCCGGCCCAGGAGGGTGGCCATCTCCCCGATGATACCGGGGGTATCTTCCACCAGCACTACAATATCCAGGAGAGGGGTGAGAAAACCCTTGCCCCGGGGGGGGAGTTTCTCCCGAAGTTCCCGGGAAACGGCAAAAAAGTCCAGGAGGTCTTCCTCCCGGCCCTGGCGAATCAGGGCCTCCACCCGGTCCAGCCGCCCCCGGTAGAGGTTCAAGTAGTGAAGAAGGGCCTTTCTATTGTCCAGACAGATCCGGCGCCACATATGGGGGGAGCTGGCCGCCACCCGGGTACAGTCCCGGAAGCTGCCGGCAGCCAGAGAAAGGGCCACTTCCCTGTCTTCTTCACCGGATACGGTGAGCATGAGGGCTCCTGCCAGCAGGTGGGGCAGGTGGCTGACGGCCGCCACCACCTGGTCATGCCGTTCAGGGCTTAAGATAATGACCTCGCCTCCCACTTCCCGGACCAGGGCCCCCACCGTCTCCACCGCCTGCCGGGGGGTTTTCTCCGTGGGGGTCAGGACATAGGCGGCGTTTTCAAAGAGAAAGGGGTCTGCCGCCCCCAGGCCCTGGCGCTCCGAACCCGTCATGGGATGCCCCCCCAGGAAGGTGAGGTGGGGGGGCAGGGCCTCCATGGCCCTGGCAACCCCCTCCTTTGTGCTGGCCATATCCGTCACCAGGGCGCCGGGGGGAAGAACCCGGGAAAGCTCTGGAACCAGGGCAATAGTTTCTTCCTGGGGCACGGCCAGGAAGAGAAGATCCACCTTCACCTGAGCCAGGAGGCTCTCCAAATCCTCCGCCGCCCGGTCCACCACCCCGGTTTCCAGGGCCCGCCGGACCACCCGGGGGTCCCTGTCCACCCCCACAATCCTTCTGCCTTCTCCGCCCCTGTCCCCGCCTTTGTCCTCGCCCCTGCCCTCGCCCCGAGACTTCAGGGCCAGGGCCAGGGAGCCCCCCATGAGCCCCAGGCCCACGATGCCGATTACTGCCCTGTCCCCACCCTGCTGCTGCTCCTTCTTCAGCGCCATGGAACCGCCACCGCCTACAGCCGGCGCCCCAAAACGGGGGCCAGCTCTTTTAGTGAGGCCATAAGGCTTCCGAAGTTCTCCGGGTTCAGGGACTGGGGCCCGTCGCACAAAGCCTCCGCCGGGTTGGGGTGAACCTCCACCAGTAAGCCGTCGGCCCCCGCCGCCAGGGCCGCCCGGCTCATGGCCGGGACCCAGTGCCAATTCCCCGTGCCGTGGCTGGGGTCCACCAGGACGGGCAGGTGGCTCAAGCGTTTGATGATGGGCACACAGCTTAAATCCAGGGTATTGCGGGTGTAGGTTTCAAAGGTGCGGATGCCCCGCTCGCAGAGGATCACCTGGTAGTTGCCCTCCGACATGATGTACTCCGCCGACATGAGCCACTCCTCGATGGTGGCGGAAATGCCCCGTTTCAAGAGGACGGGCTTGTCCAGGCGCCCGATTTCCCTAAGGAGGTAAAAATTCTGCATGCTGCGGGCCCCCACCTGCAAGATGTCGGCATAGTCGGCCACCATCTCCACGGTATGCTGGTTCATGACTTCCGTGACAATGAGGAGGCCTGTGTCCTCCCGGGCTGCCGCCAGCATCTTCAGCCCCTCCTCCTCCAACCCTTGAAAACTGTAAGGGGAGGTCCGGGGTTTAAAGGCGCCCCCCCGGAGGAACTTGGCGCCGCAGGCCTTCACCTGCCGGGCCGCCTCCAAGAGCTGCTCCAGGGATTCCACAGCGCAGGGTCCCGCCATCATCGCCAGCTCCTCGCCCCCCACCTGGACCCCGCCGATCCGGTAGACGGAATCCTCCGCCTTGAACTCCCGGCTCACCAGCTTGAAGGGTTTGCTGATGGGCACGATCTTTTCAACACTGGGCAGGGCCTCCAGCCCGGAAGAGAGGGCTTTCTCCCGGTCTCCGATGGCCCCGATGATGGTCCGGTAGACGCCCCGGGAAAGATGGACGCCAAAGCCCATGTCCTTCAGTTTTTCCACCACCATCTGAATGTCTTTTTCCTCAACCCCCGGATTCATGACCACAATCATCTGCCTGACCTCCTGTTACTAGATTGCCCCGGACCCGCAAAATATTGAGGATTCAGGGTAAAAAAATATCGCCCCTTAAGGGACGAAAGGCATCTGCTTCCGCGGTACCACCCTGGTTGGTCAGGAGACATGCCTCCTGGCCCGCTCTCGCTGAGGATACGGCAGGGAAACCCCGCTTATATCCCCTTCCTTTTAACGGTGGAAGCTTCCGTCAAAGCCTACTGGTCGGCCGGGGGCCTTTTCTTTCCAGGCCTTCCCGGATTCTTTCGGTCTGCACTCCGGGGGGTATTCAGCACCGGAACTGGCGCCCGGTTTCCACCCTGCCGGGCTCTCTCTGGCCCTGCCGCTGGTGCCTACTCTTCCCCGTCATCGTCTTTCCCTATGAGATTACCTGTCATTTTACAGGAAGAAACGGGGCTTGTCAATGAAAATTTCCTGCCGCCCTGCCGCCCTGCTGCTTGCTGCTGCCGGGGCCGCTGAAGTTGTCAAGTTGTCAATGCAGTTCCTGTATGGCATCGTTGACCTGCATTACATAGGGCTTGATCTCCCTCCAGGCGGAACCGGCGGGGGTCAGGACATCCTCCTGGTAGTCCTCCACCAGTTTGTTGAAGGTGGCCGAATTGATCTCCCCCTCGTGGAGGGTTTCATCGTATTCCCCTTCTTGATAGGTCATCTTGTAATAGATGTCTCCCTGGGGCAACCTTTTGGAATAAAGGGTAAAATAACCTTCGCCGTAGTCTGCCACAAGAATCAGGTGCATTTCTTCATTTTTATCCCGGTCTATCTTGAAGTCGAACATGCCGTCTGCAAAAACCGTGTCTCTCATGAACGTGCACCTCTCTTCCTCTGATTTTCTCCCCGGTGGCCTGTGTTTCTCAACCCCATTATATCACAAGTTGAAAAAGGTTAACAGAAAAAGCCAACAGTACAGAAAAAAGCCAACAGTACGGACTACTTCTCGAGACCTGGCTTGAGACCTGCTGCCCTACCCCCTGCGGGGCGCGGCTGCCTGTGGTCCCGGGGCCTTTCCTGGCTGCTTCCCCGGCTAGAGGAACAGTTCGGCGATCTGCACCGTGTTGGTGGCCGCCCCCTTGCGGATGTTGTCCGACACCACCCACAAGTTCAAGCCGTTCTCCACCGAGGGGTCCCGACGCAGCCGGCCCACAAACACCTCGTCCCGGCCCTCCGCCAGGACGGGCATGGGATAGAGGAGCTCCTCCGGGTCGTCCAGGACCACCACCCCCGGGGCCTTCGCCAGCAGCCGGCGGGCCTCCTCCGGGGAGAGAGGGTTTTTCAGCTCCGCATTGATGGACTCGGAGTGGCCGTGGACCACGGGGACCCGGACGGTTGTGGCCGTAATCCTTAAATCGGGTAGGCCCAAAATCTTGCGGCTCTCCCGGACCATCTTCATCTCCTCCTTGGTATAGCCCTCTTCCACAAAGACATCCAGCTGGGGGACCAGGTTAAAGGCGCTCTGATGATATTTCGCAGCGCCGCCGTGGGGCAGGTTGGCCGGTTCGGGGTCCTCCCCCTCCAGCACCCGGCGGCACTCCCGGTACAACCCGTCGATGGCCGCCTGCCCCGCCCCGGAAACGGCCTGGTAGGTGGAAACCACCACCCTCTCCAGACCCGCTGCCCTGTGCAGGGGGTAGAGGGCCACCACCATCTGGATGGTGGAGCAGTTGGGGTTGGCGATGATGCCCCGGTGTTCCCGGGCCCGTTCCGGGTTCACCTCCGGTACCACCAGGGGGACCCGGGGGTCCATGCGGAAGGCATTGCTGTTGTCGATAGCCAGGGCCCCCCGTCGGGACGCCTCGGGGGCCAGCTTTTGGCTTACCTCTGTCCCGGCGCTGAAGAGGGCAAAATCCACCCCGTCAAAGGCCTGGGGCAGGGCTTCCTCCACCACAACTTCCTCCCCCTTGAAGGGAAGGGTGCTGCCGGCGGAGCGGCTGGAAGCCAGGGCTTTCAGCCGGCCCACGGGAAAATTCCGTTCCTCCAACACTTGTAAAAAGGTCCTGCCCACCACGCCGGTGGCGCCCACAATGGCAACGGTATACTTCTTCATCTGTTTCTCATCCCCTATCGCGTAGTTAAGACGGGTAAGCGATTCCCGCTTCTTTCAAAGGCCGGAAGGCCTCCCCAAGCCTTTCTTCCCCCACCGTCAGGGCGATGCGGAAATAGCCTTCGCCGTAGAGGCCAAAACCCCGGCCCGGGGTGAGGACCACCCCCGCCGCCTCCAGGACGCGGGAGACGAAGGATTCGGAGGTGTGGCCCGGGGGCACGGGGGCCCAGATGTAAAAGGTGCCCCGGGGGGGTTGGAGGTCCCAGCCCAGGTCCTTCAACTCCTTGACCACCACATCCCGCCGTCCCCGGTACATGGCCCGCAAAGAATCCAGGAAGGCCGGTGTCCCTTCATGGGTGAAGGCCTCCACACCCGTGTACTGGATGGCCTTGAAGATGCCGGAATCGATATTGCTCTTGTAGCGGCGCAAAAGCCCCACCGCTTTCCTGTTCCCCACGGCATAACCCAGCCGCCACCCCGTCATGTTGAAGGGCTTGGACAGGGAGCCAAACTCCACGCAGACCTCTTTGGCCCCCGCCGCCTCCAGGATGCTCAAGGGCCTTCCCCCGTCGAAGGTGACTTCCGTGTAGGCGGCATCGTGGCAGATTATGAGGTCATGTTCTTTCGCAAAATCCACCGCCTCCTGGAAAAACTCCGGGGTGGCCACAGCCCCCGTGGGGTTGTTGGGGTAATTCAAAAAGAGGAGTTTTGCTTTCTTCAGATCCGCCCGGTCGATGGCGTCAAAATCAGGGTAAAACCCTCTCTCCTCCTTCAGGGGCATGGCCAGGGCCCGGCCCCCGGCAAACATGGTGCCGATACCGTAGACGGGATAGGCCGGGTCCGGCACCAGATTCACATCGCCCGGGTTCACATAGCAGGCGCTGATGTGGGCGATGCCCTCCTTGGAACCCAGAAGGGGCGCTACTTCTTCCTCCGGGTCCAAAGAGACGCCGTGCCTGGTCTCGTAATAGCGGGCCACCGCCTCCCGGAATTGTGGGAGGCCGTCATCGGGAGGATAAGAATGATTTCGCGGTTTGGCCGCTTCTTCCTGCATTTTGGCGATAAGAAAATCCGGCGTGGGTTGGTCCGGGTCACCAATGCCCAGGCGGATGACATCCACGCCCCTGCTCACCGCTTCCCGTACCTTCCGGTCAACCTCCGCAAAGAGGTACCCCGGCAGTTTGTTGATCCGTTCCGCTGGTTGGGTCAAGTTCAAACACCTCCTGTAAGATTTTCCAGCCATTCCTCCTCGATAAACCCTCTGTAGGCATAGGCGGCCGGGCCCGCCATGAAGACCCGGTTGTCCCCGGACCAGGAAATCTCCAGGGAGCCTCCCGGCAGGTGGGCCGTCACCCTGCGCCCGGTGCGGCCGTTTAAAACGGCGGCCACCGCGGCGGCGCAGGCCCCGGTGCCGCAGGCCAGGGTCAGACCCACGCCCCGCTCATATACCCAAACCTTGATCTCCTCGGGATTGAGGGTCTGGACAAACTCCACGTTGGCCCGCTGGGGAAAGAGGGGGTGGCCCTCCAGGAGGGGGCCGGCCCTTTCCGCCTCCCCGGCGGGGTCATCCGCATCGAAGATAACGCAGTGGGGGTTTCCCATGGAGACGGAGGTGAACCGGTAGGCCTTCCCGCCGGCTTGTATCTCTGCTCCCACCACCCGCTCCCCCTTCAGGTCCACGGGGATTTGGGAAGGCGCCAGGACGGGTTCCCCCATATCCACCTCTACCCGGGTCACCCGGTCCGCCTCGACCTTCAGGCGCAAAAGCTTCACGTCCTTCAGGGTCTCGATGTACAGGGCATCGGTGCGGGTCAGGCCCTCCTCGAAGAGGTATTTGGCCAGGCAGCGGATGGCGTTGCCGCACATTTCCGCTTCACTGCCGTCCCGGTTGAAGACGGCCATGCCGAAATCCCCCTTACGGGAAGGTTTGACCAGAACCAGGCCATCGGCCCCCACTCCGAAACCCCGGGGGCAGAGGCTCCTGGCCAGCAGGGAGGTCCGCTCCCGGCCGATGGAGTCCCCGCGGTCATCCAAGATGATAAAGTCATTCCCGAGCCCGTGCATCTTGACAAACTCCAACTTAATTCCCCCAATCTTGTTCCTTAAGGCCTGGCCCCAACGTAAACCAACCTGACTCCCCAATCTTTTCCATAAGCAAGACAAAAGGGCGGATTTTGTTGAGTAAGTTTACTTTCAGGCCTGACCCCAAAAGTAAACTTACTTGGATTGGTGTCCTTCTGTCGGGCTGTCTTGTCTGAATATATTCATGGGTGCGGGCTACTATGCCTGGTCAGGCAAGGGCATGGGCCGGGAAGGGTAAAAAAACAACGACGCCGATTGCAGCGAAGCGCCGTATCTGTTATGAGTCGCAAAAAAAGAAGCCTGCCCTACTCTTCCCTCTCCTGCACCACCGCCACCGCCACCGGCTTGAAGCGGGAGGAAGCGGCCATCTTGCTGCCCCGCCGCCGGGCGAAGGCATAGATGAGGACCATGATAAAGAGGCCGAACCCCAGCCCTGCCAGGTCCGCCCCCCGGCCCGCAGCCAGCTCCAGTTCCAGGACGGCCCACTGCCCCAGGGCGATGCCCAGGATGAGGCCGATGACGGGCAGCAGGTACATGAGAAAGGAGGCGGCCAGCAGCTGGCGGGGGTCCATGGAGATCCTCACCACTTCCCCCACCCGGGCCTCTATGGGGTTTCTAACCTCGATCTCCGGGTCCACCGGCTCACCCCCGGCAATCCCCATGCCGCAGCGGCCGCAGTCCCGGCAGGCGCTGTGGCGCCGCACCCTGACCAGGGCCATCTTGTCCTTTACCGAAATTACTTCACCAAACTGCTCCACTCCCGCACCTCCCGGATTTGTCGTTTCTTCTATTCTATGGACCTTTTGCACACATGTCAAATATTTCAACAAAAAAGGGGAGCCGGCCTATCCGAACCGGTCCCCCTTTTTGAATTCCTAAAGCCCTGAACAAATCTACTCCCAACCCCAACCCCCTACTTGCTCAGCTCTTCCTTGAGCTTCTTGGTCAGGAGAGGCACCACCTTGTGGATGTCTCCCACGATGCCGTAGGTGGCCACGTTGAAGATGGGGGCGTCGGGATCCTTGTTGATGGCCACGATTCTGTCGGAGGTCTGCATCCCCGCCAGGTGCTGGATGGCACCGGAGATGCCGCAGGCCACGTAGAGCTTGGGCGCCACCGTCTTGCCCGTCTGGCCCACCTGCCGGTAGTGGGGGACCCAGCCCGCATCCACCACGGCCCGGGAAGCCCCGGCTGCCGCCTTCAACACCTCCGCCAACTCTTCGATGATGCAGTAGTTCTCGGGACCGCCGATGCCCCGGCCGCCGGAGACCACGATATCGGCCTCCGCCAGGTTCACCGTCTTGATGGCATGCTCCACGATGTCCAGGATCTGGTAGTGCAGGTCTTCCTCCACCACGGAGCTTTCAAAACGGATGAGCTCCCCCGGGCGGCTGTAGTCGGGTTCCCCCTTCTTCATGACCTTGGGGCGAACGGTGGCCATCTGGGGCCGGTGCTTGTCGGTGATGATGGTGGCCATGACGTTGCCCCCGAAGGCCGGCCGGGTCTGGTTCAGCATCCGGTTTTCGTCGATGGTGAGCTCCGTGCAGTCCGCCGTCAACCCGGTGCGGATGCGGACGGCAATCCGGGCTGCAAAGTCCCGGCCGTTGTTGGTGGCCCCGAAGAGGACGACTTCCGGCTTGTATTCCTGGATCATCTCCACGATGGCCTTGGTGTAGGCATCCGTCTGGTAGTTCTTGAAAACGGGGGCGTCCGCCAGGTAGCACTTGTCGGCGCCGTAGGCAAAGACCTCCTTGACCAGGTGTTCCACCTTGTCCCCCAACAGGACTCCCGCCACGTGGGTCCCCAGTTTGTCCGCCAGCTTGCGGCCTTCCGACAGCAGTTCATAGGCAACGCCTGCCGCCTTCCCGTCCCGCTGCTCGATAAAGACCCAAACCCCCGAGTAGTCTTCCAGATTGACCTCCCCGTCGGCCTTCTTGTCGTCCATCTTGATGGCGTCGCTGGGGCAGGTGTCCACGCAGGCGCCGCAGTGGACGCACTTATCCGTCAGGACGGCGATGCCATCCACCATCTTAATGGCTCCGGGATAGGGGCAGGAGTCAAGACAGGCTTCACACCCGATGCATTCATCTTTGATAATCCATACGCTCATATTTTAAACCTCCCAATTTTGCAGGATAACTTAGACTACCTTGGCATCCCGAAGCTTGCCGATGAGGATCATGACCGCTTCGTCCGGGGTCTCGGCCTCGATCATCTCGCCCCGGCCTTTTCTTTCCGGCGCAAAGGTCCGCTTGACCCAGGTGGCGGAACCGTCAACACCGATCTTCGTCTCATCGGCATCTATGTCTTTAACCCCCCAGACGGGGATTTGTTTCTTATGGGCTTTCATGGTACCCATCATGGTGGGGAAGCGGGGTTCATTGATGGACTTATCCACCGTCAGGACACAGGGGAAAGCCACCTCGATGACCTCATAACCCCCCTCGATCCCTCTTTCCACCTGAATTTTTCCGTCCTTTATTTCCATGACCTTCTGCACATAGGTAACCTGGGGCAGGTTCAGGTACTCCGCCACCCCCGGACCCACCTGGGCCGTATCCCCGTCGATGGCCTGCTTGCCGAAGAGGATCATGTCATACTCCCCCACCTTTTCGCAGGCCCGGGACAGGGTATAGGAGGTAGCCAGGGTGTCCGCCCCCCCGAAGGGCCGGTCGCTGACCAGGATGGCCTCATCGGCTCCCATGGCCAAACATTCCCTCAAGGCTTCCTGGGCCTGGGGCAGCCCCATAGTGATGACGGTAACCTTCCCCCCGTGGGCTTCCCGAAGCTGCAGGGCCGCTTCCACGGCGTGCTTGTCGAAGGGATTCACGATGCTGGGGACCCCTTCCCTGATGAGGCGCCCCGTTTCCGGGTCGATCTTCACCTCGGTTGTATCGGGGACTTGC
>PWVN01000096.1 GCA_003561835.1 Syntrophomonadaceae bacterium | reverse complement strand
GGAGCCGGAGCCAAAACCCGAACCGAAGCCCGAGCCTGCCCCGCCGCCGGACCCTGAATCTGAGCCCGAGCCTGAGCCAGCCCCCGAGCCCGCCCCTGCTCCGGACCCCGAGCCGGAGCCCGTCCAGTATGTCTGGGGCTCCTCCAAGACCGTCCAATTCCGGACGGAAGTGGTGGCCACCAACACGGGCAGCGAGGCGGCCACCCGGGTCACCGTCGGCGTCCCCCTGCTGGAGTGCAATTCACCCTACCAGAAGACGACCCTGACGTCCACCAGTTATCCCATCGAAAGCCAATCCGGCAGGACGGCCACCTTTATCCTGGACGAACTGGAGCCGGGGGAAACAAAAACCGTCGTCATCGATTACAAGATCACCATGCGGCCCGTCTCCATCTCTTCCACCAACGAGCAGGTGGAGAAGGCAAAGAAGGCTTACGACAGGTACGCGGGCAGCGGCAACTGCCTCACCCTGGCCACGGGTTTTGTCAAGTACGCCCGGGAGTTGGGGCTGCAGGCCCGGGTGGTCACCGGCTACAAGCGGAAGGCCGGCGGCGACATCGCCTCCGGATCCCTGGCGGGGACCCGCCACAGCTGGGCCGAATTCTTCGTGGACGGCCTGGGCTGGGTGCCCGTGGACCTGACGCACCTCTATTTCGCCAAAATCCCCTTCGCATCCCACGTGGTGGAAACCTACAGCGCCAATCAATTCCTGCGCATCGGCTATTCCGGGGGGGAAATCACCACGGAGTGGCGCAACTCGATTTTGTAAACCACAGCTTTGGCGGTACACACACCCTGCACCCGGTGCGGAAAGAGGGAGTGCAGGGCAGAAGAAGGGCAGATGGCAGCTCTGCCCTTTTTCTGTTGAAATATTGCACCTCCAACGTTTATAATAGGGACAAACCACGGTTAGCGAGGAGGCTGCATTCTTGGACAGACCAATTCCCGGGCAGCAGGCGCCGCCAAATCCCCCGGGGAGGCAGGGTCCCGCTCCCTGCAGCACTGCAGGCAGCACCGCAAACAGCACTACAGGCACTGCAGACCCTTCAGCCAGCGCCGCCTACCCCGCCGTCACCTTCGCCGTATTCGCCGACAACCACTACTACGACCCGGCCCTGGGCACGGAAGGCCCCCTCTTCTACCAGGACCTCCTCAGGAACCGGGATATCAAGCTCCTAAAGGACAGCCCCGAGATCCTGGAGCAGGCCTTGGAGGAAGTCACGGCCCTTAAGGTGGATTTCCTGCTGATCTGCGGGGATTTGACCAAGGACGGGGAGGCTTCCTCCCACCGGCTGCTGGCCGAAAAACTTTCGGAGTACAGCCGCCGGGGCCTGAACATCCTGGTCATCAACGGCAACCACGACGTGAACAACCGGCATGCCAGGGGCTACCGGGGGAACCGGCGGCAGCGGGGGGGATCCATCTCCGGCCCCCGGTTTGCCGCCCTCTACGAGGGCCAGGGCTACGGGGCTGCCCTGGAGAGGGACCCCGCCTCTTTGAGCTACCTGGCGGAACCCGTCCCGGGGCTTTGGGTCCTCTGCCTGGACACCTGCCTCTGGCAGCGGGGGTACCGGGAAGAGGGCAGGCTCCAACCCCGCACCCTGGAGTGGGCCGAGTCCCTCCTCGACAGGGCCCGCCTGGAAGGGAAAGCCCTCCTGGCCATGATGCATCACGGCCTGCTGGAGCACTACCCGGGTAACAAGAAGTTTTACAGCGCCTATGTCATCGACGACTTCTTGAGCATCGCTGAAATCCTGGCCCGGGGGGGCGTCAAAGTGGTCTTTACCGGCCACTTCCACTCCCAGGACATCGCCCGCCTGATCACCGGGGACCAGGAGGCTTTTCTCTACGACGTGGAGACGGGTTCCCTGGCCACCTATCCCTGCCCCTACCGCATCGTGACCATCGATGCTGCCTCCCAGCACATGCACATCCAGACCCGACGCATCACCGCCACCGCCGGACGCCGCCGGGGTTTCCCGGATCACGCCTACCGGTACTGCTACCGGTTGGCCCAGGGGTTGGCCGAGCGGAAATTGCGGGGCCTTTGGGTTTCCCCCCGGGACTGCCGCCTGCTGGCCCCCCAGGTGGTGGCGGCCTTCCAGGTCCACGGCCTGGGGAACGAGGAGAAGGCGGAGCAGGCCCTGGACCTTAAGGGGGTAAGCCCCTGGGGCCGCTTCGTCATCCAGAGGAAACGGGCCCTCCTGGAGGCCTTGTGGGAGCAAACGCCGCCCCCTGACAACCATCTGGGGATCGACCTCCAGACGGGAGACTTCCGTCCCCCGGAATAGGGGGGACCGCAGGCAAAGGCAGCGAACAAGGAGGACAATCTGGCCCGTAAGAGGGCTTGAACAAGAGA
This sequence comes from Syntrophomonadaceae bacterium, assembly GCA_003561835.1. Taxonomy (GTDB): domain Bacteria; phylum Bacillota; class Dethiobacteria; order PWVN01; family PWVN01; genus PWVN01. The sequence goes on along the minus strand of PWVN01000096.1, from coordinate 7,007 downwards.
AGGAGAGGAGAGGGAAGAAATCATGGACAAGATCCAGGAAGTCCTGGCCCAGGTAGGCCGGGTTATCATCGGGAAGGAGGAGGCCGCCTCCCACCTCCTGGCCGGCATCCTGTGCGGCGGGCACCTCCTCATCGAGGACGTACCCGGGGTGGGCAAGACCACCCTGGTGAAGGCCCTGGCCCGCACCCTGGGCTGCTCCTTCAAGCGCATCCAGTTTACCCCCGACCTCATGCCCGCCGACATCACGGGCCTTTCCGTCTACGACCAGGTCCGGGCCGAGTTCCTTTTCAAGCCGGGCCCCATCATGAGCCAGATCATCCTGGCCGACGAGATCAACCGCACCTCCCCCAAGACCCAGGCCAGCCTCCTGGAAGCCATGGCCGAGGGCCAGATTACGGTGGACGGCACCACCCACCCCCTGCCCCGGCCCTTCATCGTCATGGCCACCCAGAACCCCATCGAGTACGAGGGGACCTACCCCCTCCCCGAAGCCCAGCTGGACCGCTTCATGATGCGGGTATCCCTGGGCTATCCCGGGCAGCGGGAGGAAGCGGAGATCCTCAAGCTGCCCCGGCCCGGCAGCCTGCCGGCGGACTTGACCCCCGTCATGACCCCGGGGGAGCTGCTGGACCTCCAGGGCCGGGTGGCGGAGGTCCATGTGGCCCCTTCCCTGGAAAACTACATCGTCAGCCTGACCCAGCGGACCCGCCGGCATGCCCACGTCCTCCTGGGAGTCAGCCCCCGGGGGGGCCAGTACCTCTACCGGGCCGCCAGGGGAAAGGCCTTTGTCCTGGGGAGGGACTACGTGCTGCCCGATGACATCAAGGCCATGGCGGTCCTGGTCTTTGGCCACCGGCTGGTGCTGAAACCGGAAGCCCGCCTCAAGGGTTACCAGCCGGAGGACGTCCTGAAGGAGATTTTGGAGAGCACCCCTGTGCCGGTGGTACCCCATGGCCCGGCATAAAGGCCCCTGGTTCCCGGCAGCCCTGCTGGCCCTGGCCGGGACGGCCCTGCTGGCCGGGGGAAAATTCCCCTACATATTTTTTTATCTGACCCTTTTCGTCTTTCTCGTCCCCTACATCAGGCTGAGCCGGGGCCTCAAGAGGCTCACCGGGGACATCCGGGTGTCGGCGGAGTACGGCCAGGTGGGCCAGCCCCTGGCCGTGGACTACCGGGTGCAGAACCCTCCGGGGGGCGCCTTCCTCTTCCTGGAGATGGTCAGCCTGCCGGGAGCGGCCCTGCCGGGGGCCCGGGACCGGGTCATCAGCCTGGAGGGGGGAGACACGGCCCACTACCGGGAGGAGGTCCGCTTCAGCCGCCGGGGCATCTATGATACCGGGTCCTTCCGGGTGAAGACGGGGGACCCTTTCGGCATCTTCACCCTGGAGAAATCCCTGGCCCAGGGGCGAACCATCAAGGTATACCCCCACTTGAAGCCCTTCCCGGGGGTCACCCCGCCTGCCCGCCAGCACTTTGGCGACCTGCCGGTTAAGGAGCGGCAGTTTGAAAACTACAGCCAGGTGGCGGACTTGCGGGAGTGGCAGGAGGGAGACAGCGTCAAACGGGTCCACTGGAAGCAGACAGCCCGCCAGGGACGGCTGGTGGTCAAAAATTATGCCCACAAGGGGGACGCAGCCCTCAATATCTTTATCGATATGGGGGAGAGGAGCTACCGCCGCGACCGGGGCCACCTCCTGGAGGACCTGGCGGTGGAGGCCGCCGCCTCCTTTGTCCACGAAAACTTAAAGGCCGGGATTTTCCTGCAAGTTTTCTCCCAGGCCCTGCCCCGGGGCCGGCTGCTGGGCCGCCATTTTCGGGATTACCGGGAAATCATGGACCATTTGATCGCCTTAAGCCCTGGGGAACACGGGAATTTCACCGCCTATGTGGACAGCCGGAGCTATTACCTGACCCCCCGGAGCTCCCTGTACCTCTTAACTCCTTCCTTGAGCCTTCCCGGGGCCGCGGTGTACCTGAATTTAAAGGAGCGGGGGTTTTCCCCGGCCCTCTTTTACCTGGCCCTCCGGGAACCGGGCCCGGAGGAGAGGGTCATCCTGCAGCGGGTGAAGGAAGCGGGGGTTCAGGTTCAAATTCTCTATGCGTCGGGGGGTCGGCAGCCATGAGACGCGGCAGCTTTCAGCGCGGCTTCTACCTGGGCCTGGCCTTTGCCTTCAGCCTCTGCCTGACCACGCCCCTCCTCGAAGGCCTGGGGTATTCCAGTCCCGGGTTCTTTCCCCGCGCCCTTCTCATCCTGGGTTTCCTGCTCTTTTACAGCCTCATCCATGCCTGTCCCTGGCTGGCCGCCGTCCTCCCCGCCGCCCTGCTGACGGCCGCTGTCCTCCTTCACCGCTATGCCCCGAATGTTCTCCTTCGGCTGTATACAAGGGCTGAAGCCTACCTGGTGGACAACTACCTCTTCTGGCCCCTGGTTATCCTCCTGGCCGCCGCCCTTTTCATGTACCTCCTCTTTTTCAAACTCCAAAAACCCTCCCTCCCCCTCCTCCTGGCAGCGGGCCTGGCGGCCTTCGTGCCCCTGTGGTACCTGCATGTGGATTCGGCCTACCCGGCGGCCGTCTTTTATATGCTGGGCTGGTTTCTGCTCCTGGGCTACCGGAGAGGGGAAGATTTTTGGTCGGGGCTCCGCTTCCAGGAGGCCGGGGATGTCTTCGGCCCGGGGACCTGGAAGAAGAAGAGGGGAGAGGTAGAGCCGGACGGGGAAAAACTCGGGGAGCTGCGCCTCTCCTGGATGCGTCACACCGCTGCCATCCTCTTCACCGCCCTCTTCCTGTCCCTGCTCCTGCCCAAGAACCTGGACCCCCTGCCCCTGCCGGCCCTGCAGGACCGCATCGCCCAGGCCTTCCCCCTCCTCTACGACCTGCGGGGGGGTGAGGAGTTGGGCGTTAGGGGCGACGGGGAAGCCTTCAGCCTCTATTCCTCCGGCTTCCAGACCACCTCCCGCCTGGGCGGCCCTCTTCTCCAGGACCCTGCCCTGCTGCTGGAGGTCCGGGGCCGGGGCGGCATCTATCTGAAGGGGAGCGTCAAGGATGCCTATGCCGGCAGGACCTGGACCAACACAAAAGAGCCGGAGGCTCTGGCGGAATTTCCCCAGCCCTCCCCGGCCCTGAAGGACTACCTGCTGGCCGTGGACCTGCGGATCGTCCACCGGCGCCTGCGGACCCTGACGGTTTTCACTCCCGGGTACCTTCGGAACATCAGCGAAATCCAGCCCCTGAGGGCCGATGCCAACAGCAACATCACCCTGCCCGAAGAGGTTTCCCGGGGGAGGGAGTACCGGGTGCGGGGCTACATCATCGGCTACCTGGGGGATTTCGCCGCCCTGGAAGAGCCGGAAGAGCTTTCCCCGGAGTTCGCCTCCTACCTGGCCCTCCCCCCGGACCTGCCCCCCCGGGTGACGGGATTGGCTGAAGAAATCGCCGGGGAGTACCCCGGGAACTATCAAAAGATGAAGGCCCTGGAGGGTTACCTGCGGGCGGCCTACCGCTACACCACGGAGACGCCCCCTCTCCCCGAGGGCCGGGACTTCGTGGAGCACTTCCTCTTTGAACTTAAGGAGGGTTACTGCTCCTACTTCGCCTCCGCCCTGGCCGTCATGGGCCGGGCCCTGGGGGTGCCCACTCGCTACGTGGAGGGCTTCAAGGTGCCGGAGGAACTGGATTCGGGCCGCTTTTACCCGGTGGCGGGGACCAGTGCCCATGCCTGGGTGGAGGCCTACATCCCCGGGCTGGGGTGGCTCCCCTTCGAGGCCACCCCGGCCTACACCACGGCGGATGCCCTGCCCCCACCGCCCGTGGAGCCTCCCGGTGGGGATAACGGGTTTCCCGATACCACCTTCCCCCTGGAGCCGGACCCCGGGGCGCCCCCCTTCGTGGGCCCCTCCCCCGACGATCCCGGGCCCCGGCCCCCGGTCCCGGGGGAGAGCTCCCGGGGCGCCCTGTTCCTGCGCCTCCTGGCACCCCTCCTGGGGACGGCAGCCATGGCCTTGCTCCTCGTCCTCCTCGGCCGCTTCGCCCGCCTGCGGCGGGCCCTGAAGGAGTTGGGAGAACTCCCCCCCGCCCGCCGGGCCGCCGGCTACTACATCCTGACCTTATCCCTCCTGGAGAGGCTGGGAGAGGGGAAGGGCCCCGGGGAGACGCCCCGGGAATACAGCCGGCGGATCATCCACCGGGTTCACACCTGGGGTTTCAACTTCACCGAGATTTCCGAGGGGATGAACCTGGTCCTCTACAGCGGCCGGGAGGAGGCCCCTGCCGGTTTGGCCGCCGGCGCCGAGGGTTTTTACCGCTTTATTTTTGACAGGTACCTGCATAAAGTAGGAAAATGGGGGGCCTTTAGCGAAATACTGCTCCAGGGGAAATACTTCAGCCGGTTACAGGGGTAAGCGGCCCAGGTGTTCCCAAAAAAATGAAAGGTGGCTTGATCTATGAGTACAGACAGGCACACAGAAACGTTTCAGGAGGACCCCCGTCACAGGCAGTGCAGCCGGGAGGCCCTGATGGGCCTGGGGTTGGGTATCGTAAACCTCCTCTGGTGGCTGGGGTGGGGCTACGGGTTGGGATCCGGGCCCGTGTCGGAGTACACCTATGTCTATGGATTCCCCCTGTGGTTTTTCATGAGCTGTATCGTGGGCGCCCTTCTCTTCACCCTCCTGGCGGTGGTGATGGTGAAGTTCTTCTTCGCCGACACCCCCCTGGGAGACCTGAAGGAAACCCCTGAGGGAGAGGAGGCGCAGCCATGGGCGTAAAAGTGGATGTCCTCGTCCCCCTGATCTGGTATTTTCTCATCATCTACGTCATCGGTTTCTACAGCCTTCGCTACGTGTCCCAGGCCCGGAGCCGGGAAGGCAAAGGGTTCCTGGTGGAATTTTTGACCGGCGACCGGAACCTGGGCGGGTTTGTCCTGGCCATGACCCTGGTGGCCACCTACCTGAGCGCCGGCAGCTTCATCGGCGGGCCCGGTGCCGCCTATACCCACGGGCTGGCCTGGGTGTTCCTGGCCATGAGCCAGATGCCCACGGGCTACTTCACCCTGGCGGTGGTGGGCAAGAAACTGGCCATCATCTCCCGGAAAATCAATGCCGTTACCATCACGGACCTGTTGAAGGAGCGCTACGAGAGCAAGCTGGTGGTGGTCCTGTGCTCCATCGCCATCATCTTTTTCTTCACCGCCGCCATGACGGCCCAGTGGATCGGGGCCGCCCGTCTCCTGGAGGGGGCTGTCGGCGTTCCCTACCTGACGGCCCTGCGCTTCTTTGCCATAAGCGTCCTCATCTACACCACCATCGGCGGCTTCCGGGCCGTGGCCCTGACGGATGCCCTCCAGGGCGTGGTCATGACCCTGGGCACCGCCGCCGTCATCCTGGCTGCCGTGGCCGCCGGCGGGGGCGTGGAGAGCCTGGTCCAATCCCTGGCTGCCATCGACCCGGGCCTAATCAGCCCCTACGGGCCCAACCCCGGGTTCACCACTATGGCCTGGGTCACCTCCTTCTGGATCCTGGTGGGCTTCGGGGTGGTGGGGATGCCCCAGGTGGCCACCCGGGCTATGAGCTACCGGGATACGGGGAGCCTCAAGCGGGGCATCATCTTCGGGACCGTCGTATCCATGGTCCTCCTGCTGGGTATGCACCTCCTGGGAGTCTTCGGCCGGGTCCTGACGCCGGGGATCGCCTCGGGGGACCTGGTGGTGCCCACGGTGATCACCCAGCTCTTCCCCAACTGGGTGGCCGGCCTTATCCTGGCGGGGCCCCTGGCCGCCGTCATGTCCACGGTGGACTCCCAGCTCCTGCTGGCGGTGGGAGCCATCGTCAACGACCTCTATGCCAACCTGATCAACCCGGCCATCAAGCGGACGGCGGCCTTCGCCTTCGCCTGCACCCTGGCCATCGGGCTGGTCATCTATTTCTGGGCCTTGAACCCGCCGGACCTGATGGTCTGGCTGAACCTGTATGCCCACGCGGGCATCATCGCCACCTTCCTGTGGCCCCTGATCCTGGGCATCTACTGGAAGGAGGCCAACGCCCCGGGGGCCCTGGCCTCCATCGTCACGGGGGTGGGGACCTACATCTGGTTCAATACGGACTGGATCTGGCCCTACGGCTGGGCCCGGCCCTTCGGCCTGCACGTCATCGTGCTGCCCCTGGTCATTTCCCTGGCGGCTTTCGTCATCGTCAGCCGCCTGACCCGGAAGCCCTCTCCCGAGATTATTGCCAAGTTCTGGGGGATTTAGGGGCTTTGCTTCTCCTTGAGGAGGAGCAGGAGGGTATAGGCATATACGCTGAGGGCGAGGAGGGGCAGGAGGGCGAGGCCCCAGACCAGGAGGAGGAAGGTCAGGACGGGCCTGGATGCCCCCCAGATGAAGGGGGGTACCGCCAGAAAGAAGAGGGAGAGGAAGAGGGAGGCCCCGGCAAAGCGGTGCCCCTTTCGCCAGGTGCCGGCACTGCTGCGCACCTGGCGAAAGGGCAACCCCGCGGGATGGCCCACCCCCAGGCGGGGGACCACCAGGAAGAGGTGCCAGGCCCCGGCCAGGGCCGCCGCCGCCAAAAGTATCGTCAGGACCAGCACGCCATCCCCTCCTCTTTTCCCGTGAAACCTACCTTTATAGTTTCTCAGTCCAGGCCGGGTATTCCTCTGTGCCCGGCCAAACTTTCTCCGGGGGCCTTCCAGATATTGCTGCCTCTCAAAACAAGGGTTTCCCGCCCCTTTGTCGAAGGAATCCTAGAGCAGGGGCTGTGGGCCCCTGCACAACCGTTAAGGAGGGTCATTCATGGGGACATGCTTCCTGGTCACGGCCCGGAAACTCCCCCGGGGAGCCGCCGGTCAAGGGGAATACAGGGAAGCCCGCCGGCTGGCTGCCAGCTGGGAGGAGCTTTCCTTCATCCTGATGGACCTGCAGGAAGAGGACCCCGGCTGCCTCTACCGCTACGTGGTGGAGGTCCTTTAGCCCATGTCTGTCTTGTTAAACCGGCTTCGCGGGCCGGTTTTTTCGTGGCT
>PWVN01000049.1 GCA_003561835.1 Syntrophomonadaceae bacterium | reverse complement strand
GGGCCGTGAATTTCCGTCTCCGGGTGGATCTTCACGTTCTCCCCCACCGTCAGGTGCAGGGAAAAGCTCTTGCCGGGGAGCTGCACCTTGACGATGCCCATGAGCATATCGTAGTGGGCCTCCCGGTAGGCCTCCAGGCCGCCGATGTCGCACCAGTAGCGGCCCATGTCGTAGCCCTGCATGGGCACCTTCTCTTCCAGAAGCCGGGGGAAGACGTCCCTGGCGAAGTCGCAGAAGGTATTTTCCGGTATATACTTGAAGATATCCGCCTTAAAAAGATAGATCCCCGTGTTGGCCAGGTTGCTGATGGCCTCCTCCGGGTCCGGCTTTTCCTGGAAGGCCTTGATTCGGTTCCCTTCCCCCTTGACCACCACACCGTACTCGGAGGGGTCCCCCACCTTTTTCAGGGCCAGGGTGGCCACAGCGCCGCTGAAGACGTGCTGCCGGTAGAACTCCCTGAGGTTGACGTCCGTCAGGGCGTCACCGCTGATGACCAGCACATCCCCCTCGCCGAAGAAGCTTTCCACCTTTTTCAAACCACCGGCCGTCCCCAGGAGTTCCTTCTCCTGGGAGTAAAACATCTCCACCCCCCATTTGTGCCCCGTTTGGAAGTGGTCCTTCACCTGGTCCGGCAGGTAGTGGAGGTTGGCGATAATATCCGTAAACCCATGTTCTTTCAGCTGCAGGACGATATGTTCCATACACGGGCGCCCCAGCATGGGGATCATGGGCTTGGAGACGCTATGGGTGAGGGGCTGCAGGCGGGTCCCGAACCCCGCTGCCAGGATCATGGCTCTCATGGATGATTCTCCTTTCACTTTCTTATATGTCCAGGCGCATAAACCTTAGTTATTATATTCGCTTTTCACGGAATCATTTCCTGCCTCCTGTTACGTATACGCCAATAGTTAGAAGAATATCACAATTTTACCGGTAAAAAATTATCCTTCCCCCGGTCCGTTGGGGTTTTGAGCTTGCGGCTTCTTTGCAAAGCATGTGGGGATGGGGAGGATTTTCCCTGACTATCTCGAATTAATAGTAGTACCCTTACGTCATATGCGAGGAGACAACCATGAAAACAAACCGCCTTATCTTCCTGGCTCTCATCTTTATCCTGTCTCTTGCCCTCTATAGCTGTGTCCCCGTGTCAGCCCCCACGGTGCCCCCGGACAACGGGACGGAGGGGGAGGACCCCCCGGAAAACGAACCCAGGAACGGGCTGCCGCCGGAAGAAAAGGGAGAGGACCCCGACAGCAATGGAAACGGCGATGATGATGAAATCCCCGAGGAGCTCACCCTGAAAGAGACCATCGAGCTCTTCTCCTTCCTATCTTCCCCCATCGCGGGGGCAAAAATCAGCAGCGTCAACGGCCAGCTGCCCAACGCCCCCCGCAGCTACCGCAACGGCGTCCATGAGGGCCTGGATTACTACAGCATTAGGCGGGGGACCCCTGTCCTGGCCGCGGGGGACGGAGAGGTGATCCGGGCGGACCACGATTACGTGGAGATGACCCTGGAAGAGTATGATGAGGTGATCCGCATCTCCATGGAGGCGGAGATCACCCCGGAGGAGATGCTGGATAAGCTTCGGGGGCGGCAGGTGTGGATCGCCCACCAGTCGGGCATCATCACCCGCTACGCCCACCTGGAGAGCATTTCGGAGGACCTGCAGGTGGGGGTTGCGGTGAAGAAGGGGCAGGTCATCGGTACCGTAGGGGATTCGGGGACCAAATCCGCTGTGGTGGGGGAGACCCTCAGCCCCAACAGCGCCCCCCACCTCCATTTCGAGATCTGGCGGGGAGACCGCTTCCTGGGGCAGGGGCTGCCCCCCGACGAGGTACGCCATATTTACACGGAAATTTTAAAGGATTAATGGCGACAAAAAACCTTCGTAAATCCCACTACCCTTGGCAGGATTTGCCTGAATCAGGGCAAATAGTATAGTCGAAGGAGGGGCTCAATCCATGAGAATCAAAGTGATTGCCTTTCTGGTGCTATATGTTATCATCCTGCTGGGGGTGGTCCTCTATTTCCAGGGGGGGGATGACACCGCCTATATCGACGCCCCCGGTACCTACGGCCCCGATACGGGCCGCGAGGAGCACAGCGGCAACCTGACCGTCAACTGCCCGGAGGTTACCCTGCAGAATATGCTGATCGACGGCAACCTCTACCTGTCCGGGGACATCGCGGGAGGGAGGGTTTTTCTCAAAGAGGTGGAGGTCACCGGCTCCCTGGTGGTCATCGGCCGCCTGGAAACGTTGCACATCGAGGACTCTTTCATAAATAACCTCTTCGTCAGCGGGGGTACGGGAACGCTGACCGTCCGGCTTAAGGGAACTGCTGTCGTCGAAGACACCCTCCTGGAAGCAGGGGCCGTGTTGATAGAAGACCTGGAGGATGAGGAGATCGGGGGCTTTTCCTCCCTGGTGGTGGCCACCGCTGACGAAGCCAGCTTCTCGGGAATCTTTCCCTCCATCCTCATCACTCACAATCGGGCCCGCCTCGCCCTGCTGGAGGGCCGGGTGGACACCCTGGAAGTAAGGGGGCCGGGGGCCGGTTCCCGGATAGACCTCTCCCCCGTCGTACTGGTCAACAGATTGGTTTTGCATGCCCCGGCAGAAGTGGTGGGCATGGGGCACGTCCGCCTGGCCCTTATCAAGGCCGGCGGGGCCGTCCTGGAGCTGGCCCCGGAAGAATTGCGCCTGGACGCCGGGGTGATGGCTGTCATCGCCGGGGTGGAGATGGTGGGGGAAGAGGAGGATAACGGGGCCGGGGAAGGCGAAGGGGAAGAGGGGGATGAAGAGGGGGAAGAGGAGGAAGAGGAGGAAACCTCGGAAGATACCGCCCGGGTGCGGCCTTCAGCTCCCCTGGGTTTCCAGGCCGCCTACGATGAGGCAGAAAACCGGGTAACCTTGCGCTGGCAGCCGGGGGACGAGGATCTGACGGACCGGTATTTTCTTACCCGCCGGGTGGGACAGGCGAGTAATCCCGGTGTCCTGGGGAGCATCCGCTCCCTCACCTACAACGACAGCAGCATAACCCCCGGCAGCACCTACACCTACTACCTGGTGGCGGTTTGTGCCGAAGGCTATTTCTCCCGGCAGGTCTCGGCCCGCATCAGCATTCCCGAAGCGAAGCCGGAGATGTTTACCCTGACCATTATATTAAAAGATGGCAGTGAGAACTGCAGCGTAACTCCCGGCCCTGGAAACTGGGAATATCCAGCCGAAACACAGGTTAACTTAGAAGCCACAGCCGGAGAAGGATATAGGTTTTTGCGCTGGGACGGCGGGCCTGCAGAAAACGGCCTTACTGCAACAGAAATCACCATCACCATGGATGGCAATTATACAATCACAGCCGTCTTTGAGAGTATCGACCCCCCACCCGACGAAAATGGGGACGATGAGGAAGATGGCGACAATGGTGATGGCAGTGGAGAAGACGATGAGGAGGAAGAGGGAGAAGAAGAGGACGATGGGGGAAACGGGTAAGGAAAGAATCCCTGATGCCTCCACCCTTCCCTCCCTGATCCCCCCAATGAGCCCCTAAGCCTCCGATACCTGGGAGGCTCCCCCTACCCTTTCCCCAGCCCAACTCCGGACCAGGCCCGCGAGCGCAGTTCAGAACCGGACCAGGCCCGCAGGGCGAATCGGGCGCGGGTCGACCCCGGACGCCAGCCCGGACTTCGGCCTGCCGGGCTTTTTTACATCTGTTTCTCCTCTTCTGCCTCCTCCTTTACAGACATCGCCCGCTCCCTGACCTTCTGCATCTCCACCACCTTCCGGTAGATATGGGTGCTGCTGGGGTTGGCATGGCCGGCAATTTTCTGCAGCGTGTTCATGTTCAGCCCGTCCTGCAGCTTCAAGACCAGGCAAGTGTGCCTCAGTTTGTGGACACTGAGGCCCTTTCGGTACACGCCCGTCTTTTTCGCCAGGGATTTGAAAAGGCTGCTGATGCCGGGCTTGCTCATGGGAAACCCCGCAGGGTTCACGAAGAGGTGATCTGTACCCTGCAGGAAAAGGCGCACATTCAGGTAATCGTCCAGGGCCCTGCAGGCCTCCAGGGTCAGGGGAACCCGCCGTACTCCCCTCAGTCCTTTTATTTCCACCTTCCCCTTATCCAGATCGACGCTGCTCAGTTTGAGCTGCTGCAGCTCCTGCAGGCGGCAGCAGGCCTGCAGGAAGAGAAGAAAGATGGCATAATCCCGGGTCGGAAAGTTGCTGACCTTCTTGATCCCCTGCAGGAACTTCCGGGTTTCGGCCGGGCTCATCACCTGGGGCAGCTTTTTTTGCGCCTGCACCATCGGGAGGTTCAGGGCGGGGTTCTCCTCCAGGCCGCAGGCTCCCGTCCAGACCAGGTAATTGAAAAAGGAGCGAATGATGGAGAGAACCCGTTTCACCGAGGCCGGCTTGTATCCCCGGTCCTCCCGGAGCCAGGTGATGTAGCGGTGAATTTCCTGCAGTTTGACATCTTTTGGGGCCAACTCAACCCCCCTTTCGGTGAAATACTGGTGAAACCGTTTCAGCTCATAGCCATAGTTGTCGATGGTGGTGCTGCTCAACCCTTTTTCCTCTTCCACATACTTCAGGTAGTCTTGAATACAGCGGGAAAAAAGCATTCCCTCACCTCCTGTTGGTATCTATAGAAATAACGAAAGGTGAAGGCGTTTTGTTACACTTTTCGAGATATTTTCTTAAATTTTTACAAAAAAATTTCCTGGAGGTCCGGCGTAGGAAGGACGGCTAACTGCATAAGATGTGTTGGGACGGAAAGGCTCTTCTGCCTGAAAATGAAGGGGACAGCATTGTCCTTTTCAGGGAATCAGCCTTCCCGCATGTGGAGGCCTGCCAGGCGGTAGAGATGGACGACCACAACCCGGAGGACGGCGAAGGTGGGGATGGCCAGGATGATGCCGAGAAAGCCGGCAAACCGGCCGGCCACCATGACCAGAAAGATGATGACCACCGGGTGGATGGAAAGCTTCTTCCCCAGAACCTGGGGGGCGATCAGGTTGCTTTCCACCTGCTGGGTGACGATGACCACCGCCAGGACCTTGAGGGCCATGAGGGGGGATTGGACAAAACCCACGATGATGGCAGGAATGGTACCGATGAAGGGGCCGAAGAAGGGCACCACGTTGGTGATGGCCGCCACCAGGGCCAGGGTCAGGGCGAAGTTCAGGCCGATGATCCGAAAGCCCACGTAGGCCATGACCCCCACCGAGAGGCTGACGATGATGATCCCCTGGATGTAGGAACTCAGTGTGGTATCCAGGCTGCTGAGCACCTTCTTCCCCTCCTCCTTCTGGGAATCGGGAAGGAAGAAGACCAGGAGGTTGGGCAGCTTGCCGCCGTCCTTGAGCATGTAGAAAAGAATGAAGGGGACGGTCAAGAGGATCAGGAAGATGTTGGCCACGGCAGCGGCAAAGCTCAGGATATTCTCCGTAAGGGAATCGAACAGGTCGCTGATGAAGGCTGTGACCTGCTGGGCCGCCTCCTCGATTTGCAGGTTCACCCTCTCGATGGCCAGCAGGCGGGCCACCCATTCGTTCTCCTGCAGGCCCAGGAGCTGCCCCTCCAAGTCCCGGGCCAGCTGGGGGGCGTTTTGGATCAGGGACTCCACCTGCAGCCGCACCGTGGGCCCGAAGAAGATGATCAGGAAAACCAGAAGCCCCGCCAGGCCCAGGTATAGAAGGAGAATGGAGAGGAGACGGGGGACTTTCTGCTTTTCCAGGAAGTCCACCAGGGGGCGGAATAAATAGAAGAGAAGGCCGGAAAGCAGCAGGGGGACAAAGACGGTCTGCACCAGGATGATCAAGGGGATGAAGATAAAGGAAATCTGGATACCCACCAGGATGATCAGGAACAGGGTCAAAACCCAGAGGGCTGCCCGGAAGGGCTTGGAAGCAAACATGGTTTCACCTGCCGTATAAAAAGTGAGGGGGTACGTCCGCCGTAGGGGGCGGCGCTACCCGCGGATCGCCGGGGGTTTAACCCCTTAGAGAGGGCCCAGGGCCCGGTCCCAGAGAAAAAGGGTAGAGGAGTAATCCGTATCCATGAAGGAATAGGGGCTCACGGGGGAATGCCCCACATAGATGGACCAGTGGAGATGGGGTCCCGTGGCATAGCCCGTCTGGCCGATGGTGCCGATGATTTCCCCCTTCTCCACCCACTGGTCTTCCACCACGTAAATTTCATGCAGGTGCAGGTAGGCGCTGCACACGTCCAGCCCGTGGTCGATGATGATGATGTTGCCTCTGGCCATTTGGAGCTCCGCCAGCCGGACGAAGCCCGAATTGGCCGCCGCCAGGGGGGTGCCCTGGGGGGCTGCGATATCGATGCCGTTGTGGCGGGTGGGGGTTCGATTGTTGATGGACCGCATGAGGCCGTAGTCGGAGGTGATCCTTCCCTCCAGGGGCCACTGGAAGGGGCCTTGCCAGAGGGGCCTGGGGACGGTATTTTCCCGGGCCTCCCGGACCCTTTCCCGGTCTATTTCCAGCTGCTTGCTGGTCCAACCGGCGGTCCGGGATGCCGGCATGCTGAAGCTTTGGAAGGGGAAGTCCCCCTCCATCACCTCTATCAGGGCTTCCGTTTCCCACACCCTGCCGTCGGCAAAGGAAACCTCTATGCTTACGGGGTACTCCCCGGGCTCGTTGAAATAACTGATGGCCAGAAGGATGCGCACCCGGTCCTGGTGCCAGAAGGGCAGGGACATCTCGCCGCGAAGGCCCGCCTCCACCTGCACATCTGCCGGTTCCTCGAGGAAGGGCCCCAGATGGATGGCCAGGTGGTCTCCCTGGATGGGACGGGCAGGGCTCAAGACGACCTCGGGAGGCGGCAGGGTCCTGATCTTGCGGAGCTGGGGTTTTGGTTCCGGCTCTTCTGCGGCAGGGCTGCTTGCCGGGTTTTCCTGACCGGTGGCCGGTTCCCGGAGGGTACAGGCGGGAAGGCACAGTAAAAACAGGGCGAGAAGAAGGATGAAGCTGAAGATTTGGGGCCATCTGTTCCTGTACACTGCACACCACCTCCTGTTTATGAGGGTAAAATTTTTGCTTCGCTGGAATTCCAGTTCTACATGTACATTTTATCATATGTGCCGGATTAACCCAAGGGATCGTTGGCGGGGCAGGCATGTTGGCGGAGGAGGGTTTCTCCGCTCCCATCATTTTCTCCAAGATTTTCTCTCTTTTCCATTTCCGAAAGGAATCCCATCATTATTTGTCGAATTCAGGTTAGTAAGTTTTGCCCCAGCTATAAAGGAGGCGCATGAGATGGCGAAGAAGAGGAAAGAAACCCCGGCAGCGGCGGAGTCTCTAGATAGCCTGATAACACAGCTGCAGGCCTTTGACCATTCCCCCTCTTTCGAGAGAGCGGCAAAAAAGCGGGAGGCCAGGTTGAAGGAAGCCGCGAAAAAACTGGAGGCCCTGGGTGAAACGGCAGTACCCGCTCTGATCGATGTGCTGAAAAAACAAGACTACCCCAGTTTCGCCTATGCCGCCGCCACCCTCGCTGCCATCGGGGACACCCGAGCTATTGAACCCCTGGTTGAGAACCTGGAGGATAGGGACCTGGGAAAATACTGCCAGGAGGCCCTGGTGGAGTTTGGCCCGGGATGCGTACCGGACATCATCAAATCCGTCGAGTACAGGATTGCCCACCCGGCACCCGACAGGGGGCTTATAACCCATACCCACCACGCCCTGAGGGCTATCGGCGACATCCGCTGCCCCGCATCCGCTGCTTTTTTGAACACCCTGCTGGACGACTACATGAAGGTTATTCCCGGGGAAGCTTTTGACACCAGTAAAATGGAGTGGGTGTACCAGAACGTGGATTTTTTCCATTTGCTGGACTGCATGGTCCGCCAGCAGGATAAGAGCGCCATCCCCCATATCAAAAAGGCCCAGGGCCATTTTCCCAAGGAGTACTCGGACTACCTGATTTGCCAGATTGCCGCCGGCCGCATCAAAAAGGGCAGGGTAGAGGGGTACCTGCCCCTGGAAGTTATGGAGATTGCCATGCCCAGCAAATCCATAATGAATGCGCTTCTGGGAATAGAGCCTGATGGGGAGGACGATTTTATGGAAGAGTATGGGGAGTACTTTGAGGAAGACGATGAGCAGGAAGACGATGATGAAGTTTAAAGGCGCTGGAAGACCATCGCCTTCCCTGCTTCCGCCATTCCCGCCCTGCTACTTTTCTACACCTTCTTCTAACCTGGCCAGAAGCTTATCCTTCTCCTTTACGGCGCCTTTCAAGCCGGCACGATATATTTTTTGCGCTTTTTCTTCAGCCGCGGGGGATTTTCCATAGATACGGTACATATCTCCCCAGACGATATAGGGCCAGGGGGATTCAGGGAAATCCCGGGTCAGCTGCTCGAAAACCCCATCTCCCTCCTCTACCCTTCCCAGGGCAAAGAGGGCTTCCCCAATGGCCCGCAGGCCTCAATCGATTTGTTTACGGTTTGCTCTAAAGCATGGGTCCGGATTATAAATTATATTGTGAGAGTAGGGAAAGGGTGAGTTGATTTTGTGGATGGGTAAACGGAAAAGGCAGGATATGTCCGAATCCCTAAGGGTTGTGGCCGAAAGCGTCGACAGATTGGGCGAAAGGCTGGACAGGCTGGAAGACAGGTTCGACGACCTCAGGGAAGCCGTGACACAGCAAGAAGGCAAAGTCCTGCGCATGCAGTACAAGGGAACCCAGGAAATCCTGGATAACCTGAATAAACTCGGGACGAATCAAAGAACATCGGACAGGCTGCAGGAACAGCTTTTGTATGTGGAGAGGGAACAGCACCTCATGCTCCAATGCCTGTTGGACCTGCTGGATGACCTGGACCTGGTTGCGGCAAAAATCTCCGGAGATGGGGCCAGCACCTGGAAAACTCTATTTAATTCCTGGACGAAAAAAATAATTGTGCAGTTGAAGGATTTGGGGTACAGGGAAATCCCCGTGCTTGGACGGGAGTTCAGCCCCCTCCATTCCGAAGCCATTGGGACAGTCAGCCAGGAGGATGCGGCAGGGGAGGGCCTCTTTGCCTGCCAGGTTGCGGAGGTTATCAGAAGGGGTTTTGTTTATGCCGACGGCTCTCTGGTGAGAAAAGCCCGGGTAATCACTGTAGAAGAAGGGGCAGGGGACATGGGGGAACCACGGAAAGAGCAAAGATTGGGACTGCCGTCTTCAAGGCATGAGGCAGCAGACCTGAAACCTTTTGCCCCGGATCGGGAGCTGCACCCCCTCAGGACAGCCGACGGGATGGAGGTCTGGAACAGGAAGAGCCGCCGGCTGCCCCTGCGGCGAAAGCAAAGAGGAAAGGGCCTTGACCCCGGCAAGGACAAAGGGTAGGCGTTCCCTACCTGGAAGAAGCGGCCGGGGACG
>PWVN01000233.1 GCA_003561835.1 Syntrophomonadaceae bacterium | reverse complement strand
GGGCTGTTGAAACTCACAGGTGCTGAGTGCCATGAACTGCCCTAATTATTGCAAATGAAGCACCCCCGGGAAGCGTCCTGCGCTCCCGGGGGTTTGCTTTTTCCGGGGGTGCTGCAGAATCTGCAGTATCTTTTGCTCTGCCTGGCACACACTAGGAAAGGCAACTTTTTTTGACGGCCTGGAAGGGTTTCCCCGATAATACTTTAATATTATCAGGGTGAGTTGAATAAATTATAATACTCGAATGGAGTGAACCCTATGGTGAATCAGGAGCGGTTGGTGGCGGAATTTCTGGAGCTGGTGCAGATCGACAGTTTGACCTTCAAGGAGAGGCAGATGGCCGACGCCCTTATGGGCAAGATGAAGGAGATGGGGCTGGAAGTCTACGAGGACAGGGCGGGGGAGAAGTACAACGGCGAGGCGGGAAACGTCATCGGCCGGCTGAAGGGGAACAAAGAGGGGCCGGCCCTCCTCTTCCTGGCCCACATGGACCGGGTGGAGCCGGGGACAGGGATCAAGCCCGTGGTGGAGGAGGGCGTCATCCGCTCGGAAGGTAAGACCATCCTTGCCTCCGACAACTGTGCCGGGATCGTGGCCATCCTGGAGGCTTTACGGGTGCTCAAAGAGAAGGGTGACAGCCATCCCGACATCGAGGTGGCCTTCACCATCGCCGAGGAAGGCGGCCTCTTCGGGGCCAAGGCCCTGGAGACGGGGCAGCTTCGGGCCAAGACGGCCTACACCTTCGACTCCTCGGGGCCTGTGGGGTCCCTGGTGGTCCGGGCGCCGGCCCAGGACGGCATCAAGATCACCGTCCGGGGCAGGGCCAGTCACGCCGGCGTGGCGCCGGAAGAGGGCATCAACGCCATCCAGGCGGCGTCCAGGGCCATCGCCAGTCTGAAGGTGGGCAGGATCGATAAGGAGACTACCAGCAATATCGGGGTCATCTCCGGGGGGAAGGCCACCAATATCGTCCCCGACCAGGTGGAGATCAAGGGGGAAGTCCGCAGCCTGGTGGAAAAGAGGGTGGATGAGGAGACCAAAAAGATGGCCCAGGTCTTCGTAAAGGAGGCGGCGGTGCTGGGAGCCCAGGTGGACTTCCGGCACGAGAGGCTCTACAGCTCCTTCCATATCGGGGAGGAGGAAGAGGTCAGCCTTAGGGCCGTAAAAGCCCTGAAGAAACTGGGGCTGAAACCGGAGCGGCAGGCCCTGGGCGGGGGGAGCGACGCCAACATCTTAAATGCCGGGGGCATTCGCTGCCTGAACCTGGGGAACGGTTCCCGGAAGGTCCACACCACCGACGAAGAAATTTCCGTGGAGAATCTGGTGAAGACGGCGGAATTCTGCCACGCCCTGATGATCACATAAAAAGGGTAGCAACTTTCCTGCCGCAGCATATACTGTAATGAAGTCTGCGGCAGGGAGGGGTTCTATGTTCAGAAGATGGCGGTACCGGGGCCTGGGTCAGGTGGCCCGGAAGGCCGCGGGCCTGATCCTGGCGGCGGCAGGGGTCGGCCTCATCGTGGAAACGCTGCCTACATACTTGCTGCTGATTTTGCTGGGCCTTCTCTTCATCTTTAGCGGATGGATGCTCTTCGGCGTGGACCGGAGGCGGTGGATTTAATAATGAAGGAGGGGGGAAACCATGAAGTTTTACACGATTAAGGTGCCGAAATTGCTGGGTTCTGTCCTGAAAAAGATAATGAATATCTTCCAGAAACAATAAAAAGCGCTTCCCAGCGCTTTTTGTTGTTAGAGGGCCCTTTGGACCCGGCCCGCCTTGAGGCAGCGGGTGCAGACGTTGGCTCTTTGCGGGGTACCCTTGATGAGGATTCTCACCCTCTGGATATTGGGCTTCCATTTCCTCTTCGTCTTTATATTGGAGTGGCTTACCCGGAAGCCAGTTTGCGTACTTTTTCCGCAGACAACACATTCTTTTGCCATTTAACAACCCTCCTAATCTGGTGCCGCCATTTCACTTTACTTAGTTTACCACAAACCCGGTTTTTTTGGCAAGTAAAATTCCGGCATAAAACAGCTCGAAACAGCTCAAAAGATGATAATTGCACGGCGGCCCGGCAGGATTTTCTCCTGTTGATATGGTATAATAACTATTATCCCCTTTCTGAAAAAGAAGGAAGGGAGCGGGGGAAATGAAGATAACCAGGGAGACCATCATGTTCGAGATCCTCACGGCATATCCCGAGGCCTACGACGTTTTCGAGAAGCACGGGATGAGCTGCAGCGGCTGCATGAAGGTGATGAAGGAGAACCTGCAGGAGGCGGCCCTCAGGCACGGGGCAGACCTGCAGGCCCTGCTCAAGGAGCTTAAGGATCTGGAAAAATGCAGGGCTACATAATACAAAGAGATCAATAAGGGGGTGTACAGGTTTGAAGGGCCAGGAGAGAGAAATGTCCAATGAGATGACCACGAAGCTCGGCAAGATCGTCATCGCGGAAGAACTGTTGGCCATGCTGGCGGGGTACGCCGCCATCGAGTGCTACGGCCTGGTGGGTATGTCTTCCCGCAAGTTGAAGGACGGCATCAGCGAGCTCCTGGGGAGGGACAACCTTAGCAAGGGTGTGCAAATCAAGCTGGAAGAAGATCAGCTCATCGTCGATTTGTATATCGTTGTCAGCTACGGCACCCGGATTCCCCAGGTGGCCAAGAATGTCATGGAAAAGGTCCAATATACCCTGGAGAAAATCACAGGGCTGAAGGTCAGCCAGGTCAATGTTAACATACAGGGAGTTCAGGTTGTAAACCGCTAAGGAGGTTGTCGCTGTGCATCTAGAGTACTTGGACGGACCCGGATTCAAGCAGATGTTCCTTGGGGGCGCGGCCCGGCTGCAGGCGAGGAAGCAGGAGATCAACGACCTGAATGTCTTCCCGGTCCCCGACGGGGATACCGGTACCAATATGATCCTGACCATACAGGCCGCCATTCAAGAGTTAAAAAAGGATACTGATAATTCTGTAAATAGTCTGGCGAAAAGTATCTCCTTGGGTTCCCTCATGGGCGCCCGGGGCAACTCCGGGGTAATCTTATCCCAGCTCTTCCGGGGTTTCGCCAAAGCGGTGGAGGGGAAGGAAAAAATTAGCGCCCCGGATTTCGCTAAGGCCCTCCAGGAGGGGGTGGATTCGGCCTACCGGGCCGTGCTGAAGCCCGTGGAGGGGACCATGCTGACGGTGGCCAAGGACGCGGCCACAGCCGCCACGAAGGCTGCCCGCCGGGACAAGAACATCATTTTCCTCCTGGAGAAAGTGGTGGAGCAGTCCCTGGATACCGTGAACCGGACGCCCGGCATGCTGCCCGTCCTCAAACAGGCAGGGGTGGTGGATGCCGGCGGCAAGGGTGTCTACTACATGTACGGCGGTTTTTTGAACGTCCTGGTGAACCCGGATTACCAGGTGGAGGAGGTGGTGGTGACCCCGGAAGGGGAAGAGCGGGAGGAGAAAGCCGTGGATGCGGCTTCCCTGGGGGATATCGAGTTTATCTACTGCACGGAATTCATCATCAAGGGACAGGAACTCTCGGCCGGCCGCCTGCAGGACAGGCTGGTGGATCTGGGGGATTCCCTCCTGGTGGTGGGGGAGGATACCGTCTTAAAGGTCCATATCCACACCAATTCCCCCGGGCGGGTGCTGGAGATCTCCACCGAGGCCGGCACCCTCCACCAGATCAAGATCGACAACATGCTGGAGCAGCACCAGGAAACCCGCTGGAGCGAGCAGGATGCGGGCGGTAACGGGGAACCGGCGGTGCCGGCGGCAGGGATCGGCGTCATCACCGTGGCGTCGGGGGAAGGCTTCAGAGAACTGCTGACCAGCATGGGGGTGGATGCCATTATCGAGGGGGGCCAAACCATGAACCCCAGCACCGAGGACTTCCTGAAGGAAGTGGAGCGGCTGCCCATGGGCGAAATCCTCATCCTGCCCAACAACAAGAACATCATCCTGGCGGCGGAGCAGGCCAAAGAGCTCTCGGACAAGGACATCCGGGTCATCCCCAGCAAGACCATTCCCCAGGGGATCGCGGCCCTCCTGTGTTTGAACAAGGTGGAGCAGACCCTGGAGGAGAACGCAAAGCGCATGATGGGGGCCCTCTTAAGCGTCAAGACGGGGCAGATCACCCTGGCCGTCCGGGATTCCAAATACAACGGCCACAACATTTCCCGGGGGGATTACATCGGCATGCACAACGGGGACCTGGTGGTGGTGGGCAAAACCCTGGAGGAAACTCTGAAGGCCCTCATGGAAACCATGGTGGGGGAAGAGGACGAACTTATTACTATTTATTACGGTCAGGACATTGCCCACGAGGAAGCTTTGGCCCTCGTCGAGGAGCTGGAGGAAAACTACGCCGACAAGGAATTCGAGGTCTATAACGGTGGACAACCCCTGTATCAGTTCGTGATCAGTATCGAATAATAAATAAACAAAGGAGGCGATTTATTTGGCAATTCGTATTGTTACGGACAGCACGGCGGATTTACCCAAGGAAATGGTGGAAGAACTGAACATCACGGTAGTGCCCCTGAACGTCCATTTCGGTGAGGAGGTGTTTCTGGACTGGGTGGAACTGTCCCCCGAGGACTTCTTTACCAAGCTCCCCCAGACGGATTTGCTGCCCAGGACATCCCAGCCCTCCCCCGGGGACTTTCAGAAGGCCTACGAAGAGGTGGGGGGGAGCGGGGATGCCATCATCTCCGTCCACATCTCCCAGGGTTTGAGCGGCACCTACCAATCGGCCACCATGGCCCGGGACCTGCTCCCCGACATGGACATCACCGTCATCGACTCCAAGGTGGCCTCCATGGCTTTGGGCTTCATCGTGCTGGAGGCGGCCCGGGCGGCCAAGGCCGGCAAGAGCAAGGAAGAAGTACTGGAAATCATCGATTTTTATATGCAAGAGACCCGCGTCCTCTTCATGGTGGATACCCTGGAATACCTGCAGAAGAACGGCCGCATCGGCAAGGCCCAGGCCTTCCTGGGAGGGCTTTTGAAGATGAAGCCCATCCTCTCCTTAAAGGACGGCGGCATCATCCCCGTGGAGAAAGCCCGGGGCAGCAAGAAGGCCCTCCAGACCATCGTGGACCTGCTCAAGGGCATGCTGCCCCCGGAGGGCAAGGTGAAGGGGGCCGTGGTCCACGGCAATGCGCTGGCCACGGCGGAAGCCCTGGTAGAAGAGCTGAAAAAGATCTATGACATCTCGGAAGTCATCATCACTCCCGTCGGGGCCGTCATCGGCTGCCACACGGGGCCGGGGCTGGTGGGCCTCCTCTTCTTCCCCGACAGGGAGCAGTAAATCAGGCAACCATAGAAAAAAAATGAAATATCTTCAAATTCCTATGTAAAATAGGAATTTTTTTTATGCGCCGGAACATAATAATACGTTTCAGGAAAACACTTCTAGTATAGAAGAGATTTCGCGTGTCATAATAAGAATAACATTATTAAAGGAGGTGAAAATTTATAATGGCTACTAACAACAACACTGGTGGACGGAACAGAGTTCTGGTGCAAGGCGCCCAGCAAGCTCTGGATAAGTTCAAGAATGAAATCGCAAGCGAACTGGGTATTGACTACAGTGGGGATAAGGGCAACCTGACCTCCCGTCAAAACGGTTACGTCGGCGGGACCATGGTCAAGAGGATGATTGCTGAAGTTGAAAACCGGATGGCCGGTACGGGGCAATCTCCCCAACAAGGCGGACCTCAAGCGTAGTCGAACATATACTTAAGCGGGCTCTTCGGGGCCCGCTTTAAATTTTATTTCGGGTGAAAAAAGTAACTGGCGGCTTCTTTTTGGAAGCCGCCAGTTGGGAGAGGAGAAACCGGAGGAAGAGCTTATGGGGAAATATTGTTGTGTCGTTAGTATTATGGGCACATCATGCAAGAAATATACAGGGTAACCAGGAAAAAATATCTGGTAATTTATGCCACAGATTCTTGCTTTTTTAATGCCGGCTTGTTAAAATTAAAACAAGCACGGTAACGGGGGGTTTGATGGTGCGGGTTATCGCCGGGATCGCCAAGGGGACCCTTCTTAGGACCAGAAAAGGGGAAGGGACGCGGCCCACCAGTGACAAGGTCAAGGGGGCTTTGTTCAACATACTGGGCCCTGTTTTTACCGGCACCTTATTTTTGGACCTGTTTGCAGGAAGCGGCGCCATCGGTATTGAAGCATTAAGCAGGGGTACAGCCCTTGCTGTTTTTGTTGAAAAAGAGTTTTTGGCGGTAAGAGATATGAAGGCTAATCTGGAAAAAACAGGTTTTACCTCCCAAAGCCGGGTGCTGAAAATGGATGTAACCAGGGCCCTGGGGCTGTTGGGCAGGGAGAGGTCCTCTTTCACCCACATCTTTATGGACCCTCCCTACGGAAACAGCAGCCTCATAGATTCTGTGCTTAAGGACATTTGGCAAAACCAGCTTTTACAGAGAAGGGGGGTTGTTATTGTAGAACACGGGGCAGGGAACTGCTCCTGGAAGCCTGGCCCTTTTGATTTGTACAGACAGCGGATTTACGGCGATACGGCACTGTCATTTCTACGCGCTAGCGAAAAAGGGGAGATATTTTCATGATTACGGCAATTTATCCCGGCAGTTTTGACCCCATAACCAACGGCCACCTGGATATTCTTAAGCGGGCTTCCCGCATCTTCGATAAAGTGGTGGTAACCGTCATGGAGAATCCCAGAAAAAAGCCCATGTTCAGCCTGGAAGAGAGGCTGGAAATGCTCAAGGTGACCACGGCGGGGATTGCCAATGTGGAAGTGGACTGCTACCGGGGCTTGCTCATCAACTATGTGAAGGAAAAACAGGCCCGGGTAATCATCAAGGGCCTGAGGGCTATTACCGACTTTGAAGTTGAGTTTCAGATGGCCCTCATAAACCGGAAACTGGACCAGGATATTGAGACCATGTTTATGATGACCAGCGGCCAGCATTCCTACTTGAGTTCCAGCATCGTAAAGGAAGTGGCCAGCTACGGGGGGAACGTGGAGAGCCTGGTACCCCCCTGTGTGTATAAAAAAATTGTCAGGATGTATAAAGAGGGGACCTTATAATAAAGTTTATAAAGATTTCCTCCTAAAAGCGCCCCTCACTTCTGTGGCGGCATACATCAAGAGGGATACCGCCATAAGGATGAGGATGACCGTGAGGACCCGCTGGGTGGCGAAGGCCGTCCGCTGCCACCAGAAGCTAAAATCCCCGGCCCGGGGCGTGGTGTAAAGAAAAACGGGGACGGTTATGCGGTTTATCACAAAGGAGAAGGGCCCAAAGAGGAGGTAGGTGTAGACCCCCGCCAGGACAGCGTGGATGGCCCGGGCGCAGACGAAGGGGGTTATGCGCATATCCGTCTCGCTGATGATGCTGGCCACCTGGGCGTGGACGGAGAGGCCGCTCCAGGCGATGACGGAGCCGGCAATCATGATTTTTTGATACATAGGGATGGCTTCCGGGGCACCGCCCGCCAGCTGACAGCCCAGGGTTACTTCGAAGAAACCGCTGATGATGGCGGGGGAAAGGCCGGTATCAATCCCCAACGGCCCCATGACGATGCTGAGGAAAGAGCTTAAGATAGCCACAAAGCCCAATACGTCCAGGATGCGAATGATGACGGAGAAAAGGATAATAAAGCCGCCGATGAGCAGGAGGGTGTTTACGGAGTTTCTGATAGCGTCACCCATCAGCTGTCCCAGGGGGCGCTTATCTTTTTCCCGGGCGCTGACCAGGGCCTCCAGGCCCCGCAGGACTATGTTTTTCTTGGCTTTTGCCTCCCGGCCTGCCTTTTTATCCTTACCGTGAAAACGCATGATGAGGCCCACGGAGATGCTGGACAGGTAGTGGGCGGCGGCGATGGAAACCCCCACATGGGGAAGGCCGAACATGCCCACGGCCACGGCCCCGAACATGAAGAGAGGGTCGGCGGTGTTGGTAAAGCTCATGAGGCGCTCCCCCTCAATCCGGGTCACTAATTTTTCTTTCCGCATCCTGGTGGTCAGGATGGACCCGATGGGAAAGCCCGACGCCAGGCCCATGGCCATGACGAAGGAGCCCACCCCGGGCACTTTAAAGATAGGCCGCATGAGGGGCT
The DNA here is from genome assembly GCA_003561835.1 of Syntrophomonadaceae bacterium. GTDB lineage: Bacteria > Bacillota > Dethiobacteria > PWVN01 > PWVN01 > PWVN01. The sequence continues at coordinate 1,334 of PWVN01000233.1, read as the reverse complement.
CCAGAATAACGCCCATGAAATGGACCACGCCTAAGCCCATGAGAATTTCGGAACCGATGAAGAAGGGGAGAAGGGCGGGGAAAACGATGTTCCACCAGATATCCAGGCCCTTTACCGCGGCTTCGAAGGCGTCCTCGGGGAAAAAGACCATGGAAACGGTGAGGGAGAGGCCGATGAAGGCCAGGATATAGGTGAAGGTCCGGGAAAAATCCCGGGGGCGGAGAAATTTTTTTACAATAAAGTAAATAGGTATAATAACCAAGAGAAAGATTAATATCTTAGACAATGGGAGGACCTCCCGATAAGTTTAAACGCTATATATATATAATCTGACGGGCAGGTGAATATGACTAAATGAGGCAACCCGCAAAAAAAACTCGTCCCAACCTGGGATTGGCCTTAAGCGGCGGGTCAGCCCGGGGATTGGCCCATATCGGCGTCTTAAAGGTTTTTCAGGAACACAATATTCCCGTGGACTGCGTGGCGGGGACCAGCATGGGGAGTATGGTGGGGGCTTTCTTTGCCAACGGCATGAGCGTGAAGATGATAGAGCATCTGGCCGCCCGCATGGAAAGGCGCCTGTGGATGGATTTAACCATCCCCCGTATGGGTATAATAGCGGGGGATAAAATTACAGAAATTCTCTGCTTCCTGACCCGGAATCGGACTTTTGCCGAACTGGAAATCCCTTTTGCCACCTGTGCCACCGATCTCTACAGCGCAAAGAGCATCACCCTTAAGGAGGGCAGGGTGGCCGATGCCGTCAGGGCCAGCGTCAGCATACCGGGAGTTTTCCCCCCGGTACCCTGGAAGGATTATTTGCTGGTGGACGGCGGGGTTTTGAACCGGGTCCCCGTGGATGTGGTCCGGGAGATGGGCCCCGACATCGTGGTGGCCGTGGATGTGGGCCATCACGTGGGCGAACCCCGGATCAACAACTTCCTGGATGTTATTTCTCAGTCCATCGATATCATGAGCCGGGAGCTCCACAAAGACAGGGTACTCCAGGCCGATGTCCTCATTTGCCCTCACCTGGAAGAGGTAAGCCCCAGCCAGTTCCACAAGGTGCCTGAGGCGGTGGCCGCCGGTGCCGCGGCGGCCCGGGAGGCCATCCCCCGGATTGAGAATCTTCTCCGGAGAAAGGAATAGAGAAATGAAACGTAAAGGATGTCTTATTCTGCTTTTACTGCTTCTACTGGCGGCGGGCTATTTGACCCGGCCGAATTATTTTGTCCTGACTCCCGGAAGCGCCGACGACCTGAAGCAATTTGTCCAGGTACCGGAAATGGCCGGCCAAGATGACGGGACCTTCTACCTGGTGACGGTTACCCAGC
>PWVN01000264.1 GCA_003561835.1 Syntrophomonadaceae bacterium | reverse complement strand
TTCCGATATGCAGTTTGTTGCTGGGGTAATAAATGGGAGTGGTGATGTAAAAAGATTTTTTGGACATGGTAAAGGCCTCCTTCATGGCTTAAACAAACCCTTGCTCATATTCTTACCTAAAAAGAAATTTTTTGTCAAGGTTTTGCCGGGAATAGCATTGTAAAAATTTACTTTTTTGCAAAAAAAATTATTGATATATTTTGGTAATCCTGGTATACTTAAGATGTCAAAAATTTGTCGAATGGTGTAACCACAAAAAAGGGAGGAAGAGTCACATGATGAAGTCAACAGGTATAGTAAGGAAAGTAGACGAGTTGGGCCGGGTGGTCATCCCCATCGAATTACGGCGAACCCTGAACATCGATGTGAAGGATGCCCTGGAAATCTATGTGGATGGCGAAAAGATAATCCTGAAAAAATATGAACCTGCCTGTATTTTCTGCGGCAACGCCGACAATGTGAAGCACTACAAAAGCCGGATCATCTGTGAAGAGTGCATCGAGGATATGGGGAAATAGCCTGTTCCCGGGTATGTTGAAGAATACTCAGCCACGGCTCTCCCTCAACAGCACGTTGAAACGTGCTGTTTTTTCTTTCCCCTTCACCCCTTTGCTTCCCCCCTGCTCAGCCGTCGTCTCCCTTCCCCTGCGCTCCGGGTTCCCCCCCAAAGAAGCCGTGGCTGCGCTGGTAGACCTCCCGTTTGGGCAAGCCCCGGCGTCGGGCTACGGCAAGGATGGCCTCTTTTTTGGGCATCCCCCCCGCCACCAGAAAGGCCACCTCCCCCTCCGGGGGCAAGGCTTCCTTCTCCTCCCTTTCCTGGCGTTCCCCCGACAGGACCAGCACAAACTCCCCCCGGATTTTTTGGGATCGAAAATATTCCAGGTGTTCTTTCAGGTTTCCCCGGCGGACCTCGGCGAATTTCTTCGTCAGCTCCCGGCAGACGGCCCCCTCCATAACCCCCTGAGCCAAAAGGTCTTCCAGGGTCCTGAGAAGGCGGTGAGGGGCCTCATAGAGAACAGCCGTCTCCTCCAGGCTGCCGATCTTTTCCAGGGCTTTCCGCCTTTCCTTCCCCTTGACGGGCAGAAAACCCCGGAAGGTGAAGGGGACCGGCAGGCAGCCCGAGGACAAAAGGCCTGCCAGGAAGGCGGAAGGGCCGGGCAGCACTTCCACAGGGACCCCGGCGGCCAGAGCCGCCTGAACCAGTTCGAAACCGGGGTCGGAGATGCCCGGCATGCCGGCATCGGAAACCAGGGCCACATCGGCCCCCTCCTGCAGTTTCGAGAGCAGGGCTTCCCCCTGCTTCTTCCGGTTGTGCTCCCGGTAGCTGACCAGGGGAGTTTCAATCCGGTAGTGGCGCAAGAGCTTGCGGGTACGCCGGGTGTCTTCGGCGGCGATGAGGGGGACCTCCCCCAAAACCCTGAGGGCCCTCAGGGTTATATCCTCCAGGTTGCCGATGGGGGTAGGACAGAGGAAAAGACACCCTTTTTTTGCCTGCGCCACCATCTCCACCACCTTCCATACATAAAAAATCCTCGTAACTAAAGAATATACGTACCAGCAGGGTGCCTTCTTCCGGGAGGGTGCCGGCATGACCGTCATCTTGAAAGGGCCAGGCAGGCCCGGTGCGGCAGGTACCGGAAGAAGGAAACGACGCATCCCAAAGGAGATGTAGGCGTGACCCAGGAGAGAAGCAAACCCCCATTGGTGGCTGTAGCCGGTACCTTTGGAAAAAGTATGAGCGGGTTCCTCCTGCAGCACCTGTTGCACAAAGCCGGCTTTTCCTTAGGAGAGTTCATTGAAAGCCCTGCCTCAAGGAAGATCCTGCCCCGCATCCTGACTCTCCCGGATGGGGGGAGGGGGGGGTGGCTGGCTCTGGAAATTTCTTCCCCGGGCCTCACCAGGGGGATGTACCGGGGCCTGCCCTTCGACCTGTGCATCCTGACCAATTTATATCCCCCGGAGGCAGCCCAATTACCCCGAAACAGGTTTTTGGCCCTGCATAGAAATTTTTTTGCAGCCCAGGCAAAAGGGGGCATCCAGGTCGTCAACGCTGACGACCCCCTGGCCCTGGAAATGGTGGATGTGGCCGGCGGCAGGGCCATTACCTATGCCCTCCACTATCCCGGGGCCATGGTGACGGTGGAAAGCTACAAACCCCTGCCCCTGGGCTCCTCCTTTGTGGTCTCCATCAGAAGTGAACTGCCCCTGGCAAATTCCTCTCCCCAGGACATCTCTTCCTTCCCCGTGCGCTTCAGGCTGCCGGGGGAGGTGGGGGTCTACACCGCCCTGGCAGCCATAACCGCCGCCCTGGCCCTGGGGGCAAAAAAGGAGTCCATTGCCCGGGCCGCCGGAACCTTCACCGGAATACAAAGAAGGCTGGAACTGATCCCGGCCCGGGACATCCTCCTGCTGGACGACACGGCCCCCACGTCCCTGGCCCTGTCCTTGGTGTTTGACAGCCTTACAGCCCTGCGTTTTCAAAGGATCTTCCCCGTTTTGGGCCTTGAAAAGGGAGCCAGGGAAGAACTGGCAAAAATGGCCCTGGAGCTCCGGGTCCAGGAATCCAAGCATCCCCTGGCAGAAATCTTTCTGACCACCTGCAGCGATTGCCTTCCACCGTCGGGGAAGGCTTCCCAGTCGGAAGAAAAAGCCTTTCTCGAAGCCTGGCGGGAGGGCGGGGGCCGGGCCCCGGTGGCCGTTTTTGACAGTCTGTCCTCGGCCCTGCAGGAACTGGCCCTGTCTGTGAAGGCGGGAGACCTGGTCCTTCTCCTGGGGGGACGGGGCATGAATGAAGCCAGCCGCCTCATGGCCCTCTACATCAGGGAGGAAAGCGGCAGCCCCGCCTTTCCAAACCCGGCGGAGGGAGCGGCCTGGCACCCGGGCCTGCTGAACCCGTCCTGACGGGTCCTCCTCGAACCTGCGCCTTTTCCGATTAGCCTTACCCCTGCCGCTTTCGCCTATTCGCCTGGCCGATCCCCTTACTTGTTTACCCGCTTGACTTCCCGGAGGGAACACTCGAACTGTTTGTCCGTCTCATCGATTTGCACAGCAACCGTCTTTTTGACCACATTCAGGCTCAGGACCTTGCCTGTTCCTACCCGGGTTATGACGGCATCCCCCACCTTGGGGAAGGCCCCCTTGGCGTCTTCATAGGTATCCGATTCATACCGCAGGCAGCACATGAGGCGGCCGCAGATCCCGGATATCTTGGTGGGGTTTAGGGAAAGGTTCTGGTCTTTGGCCATGCGGATGGACACGGGTTCAAAATCCCCGAGGAAGGTGCAACAGCACAGTTCCCTGCCGCAGGTCCCCAGGCCCCCGATCATCTTGGCCTCGTCCCGGACCCCAATTTGCCTCAGCTCGATCCGGGTGCGGAAGACAGAGGCCAGGTCCTTAACCAGTTCCCGGAAATCCACCCGCCCGTCCGCGGTGAAATAAAAAATGATCTTGCTGCGGTCAAAGGTATATTCCACATCCACCAGCTTCATATCCAACTTGTGCTTGGCGATTTTCTCCTGGCCAATGCGAAAGGCCTGTTCCTCTTTGCGGCGGTTTTCCTGGACCTTCTGACAGTCTTCCGGCGCCGCCACCCGGACCACCGCCTTCAGGGGGAGGACCAGGTCTTCTTTCTGGACCTCCTTAATCTCCGTCACCACCTCGCCGAGTTCCTGCCCCCGGGATGTCTCCACGATGACCGTGCTCCCTGCCTGCAGGGGCAGGGACCCCGGGTTAAAATAATAGATCTTTCCGGCTTTTTTGAAGCGTACTCCCACTACCCTGCTCAACTCAGATTACCTCCTTCAACTCCAGAAGCATAACTCCCAGGACCAATTTCTGATTTACCGGAACCGCCATCTCTTTCCGGGCGGCCAGAACCGTTTTTACCGCCTGCAAAAGGGCCCTCTCCGGTATGGGGGCCAGCTTTTTCAGGGATGTTTCAAAATCGGCATAGTAAAGCCTGCCCGCCTCCGGGGACCTCTTGTACAGGAGGAGGTCCCGCAGGTAGAGGAGGGTCAGGTCCAGGAAGAGGCCGGGGTCCTTAAGCTCCGCCAGGGTTTCGGCCAGGTAAAAACCCTCCCCCGCCCCGGTGTCCGCCGTCTCCTGCAGGAAGGCCGCCGCCTTCTCCCGCAGGGCGGCAAAGTCCCTGTCGCCGTAAAGCTGCAGGGCCTTTCCCGGGTATCCCTGGGACAGGGAGGCATAGGTGCGGGCCTCTCCCGGAAGCAGGTCCCCCGTCCTTTCCAGCAGATAGGACGCGATGGTTTCCTCCGGCACCGGCCGGAAGGGCAGCACCTGGCAGCGGGACAGGATGGTGGGCAGCAGCAGCCGGGGTCGGCTGGCCAGGAGGATGAAGAGGATGTAGGGAGGCGGGTCCTCCAGAATCTTCAAAAGGCTGTTGGCCGCCGGTGCTGTCATATCTTCGGCGCCGTCCAGGATATAGACTTTCTTCCAGCCCTCGTAGGGAGGGCGGGATGCTTCCAGCCGCAGGACCCTGGCCTGCTCCATCTTGATGTGGGCGCCCTCCCGGGCTATGATTCGCACATCGGGGTGGTTCATCCCCGCTGTCTTGCGGCAGGAAAGGCAGGTGCCGCAGGGGGGCTCTGGGGCCAGGCAGTTTACAGCCTGGGCCAGGAGCAGGGCCAGGGTGCCTTTACCGCTTCCCCTGGGCCCCGAAAAGAGGAGCCCGTGGCTCATCTTCCCCGAAGCCAGGCCCTTTTGCAGAAACCCGATGATGTGTTCCTGTCCGATAAAATCGCTGAAAGGCATCTGTGCCCTCTCCTTGGTGTTTCTGTTCTACCCTTTACTTGAGAAATCTCCCCGTGGATCAAGAAAACCCTGCACCAGTTCATAGACCTCCTGGTGGATGTCTTCCACCGTCCGAAGGGCCCCCTCCCGGCAGCAGTCCACGGTATGCCACCCGTATTCGGCCGCCAGGCGGCAGGCGTTTCGGTAGGAGGATTCGAGGAACTCCTCATGCTCCTCGTGGATATCCCGCTTCTCCCGGCCCGGGGTTTTGCTGTCCCGGTCCCGCAGCAGGCGGAAGGAAACCTCCGGGGGCATGTGCAGAAAAATCACGGCATCGGGCCGGGGCAGCTGAAACTTGACGAACTCCAGGTCAAAAAGCCAGTCCAGGAAGGCGTCCCGCTCCGCGGGCCGGGAAATCTTTGCGGCCTGGTGGACCATGTTGGAGGTGGTGTAGCGGTCGGCCACCAGGATTCCCCCCTGCCGGTAAAAATCGCCCCAGTCCTTTTTGTAGGAGGCGTACCGGTCCACGGCATAGAAGGCGGAAGCCGCATAGGGGTTCACATCCCCGGGGCTGCTGCCAAATTCTCCCTGCAGGTACATCTTGATGAGGGCCGAGGACGGGCTTTCATAGTTGGGAAAAGAAATTTTTGCGGCTTTAAACCCCCGGTCTTTCAGTCGGTCTACCAGTTTTTGGGCCTGGGTGGCCTTGCCGCTGCCGTCTCCTGCCTCGATAATAAAGAGCTTGCCCTTCATAGTATCCCCTTCCCTGCCTGTCCTAGCTATATTCTATGCTATTTTTCCAAAACCTTCAACGTATTTAAGCCCGGGTCCGCCGCCTGGCAGGGAAGGCCCGCCCCCTTGATTTCCGTAAGAAGGCTCAAAACCTCCGGGCTGACCTCTTCCCCCGGCACCAGCAGGGGGATTCCCGGCGGGGAGGGGACCACCATTTCCGCGGCCACCCGGCCCCGGGACTTTGCCAGGGGTACGGCCCGGGAGCTTTTAAAGGACGCCTCCCGGGGCAGCAGGACCTGCCGGGGCAGGGGCGGGGGCTGGGAAAGGGAGGCCTTTGCGGGTTCGCGGCTTCCTTCCGGCTTGAAGGCTGTCAGGACGGCCCGCAGGAAGTCCACCTCTTTTGGGGTGTGGTAGGGGGAGATGAGGAGGAGCAGGTGCCTGAAGCCGGCCAGCTCCGGTTCCACCCCCCGCCGGCGCAGCCCTTCCAGGGCTGCCGGGCCCGGGCCTTCCGTCCCGAGGGCCAGCTTCAGGGGGTCGGCGGCGAAAGGGGCAAAGGAGAGGACCTGCCAGGAAGATTTCGCCTCAAGGGCTTGCCGCAGCTCCCGGGCCAGCTCCGCTGCTTCCTCCGCCCTGGCCCTGCCCTTAAGGGCCAGAAAGCGCCGGGCGGCATCCAGGGACGCCATGATGGGGTAGGAGGGGCTGCTGGTCTGCACAAGGCTCAAGAGGGGCCGGAGACGGGCCGGATCCACCGACTCCGCGGTGTGCAGCATTCCTCCCTGGGTCAAGGCCCCCCCGGTTTTGTGGGTGCTGTGAAGCCATAGATCGGCCCCCGCCTCCCCGGCCCCCGCTGGAAGTAGGGGGCTTAAGGACAGGTAGGTGCCGTGGGCCTCGTCCACCACCAGGGGGATGCCCCGGCGGGCCGTCAGCTCCCGGAGCCGGGCCAGGTCGGGGCAGGCGCCGTGGTACCCCGGGGAGGTGACGAAGAGGGCGGCGGCATCGGGATGCAGTCCCAAGGCCCTCTCCAGGGTGTCCGCCTGAATGTTGACGGGGATTCCCTCCTGCCAGCAGGCCGGCAGGTAAACGGGAGTGGAACCCGAAAGGACCAGGCCGCTGTAGTGGCTGCGGTGGGCATCCCGGGGCAGGAGGACTTTTTTTCCCGGGCCCCCGAAGTAGAGATGGGCAGCCAGGATGCCGGCCGTCACCCCGTTGACCAAAAAAAAGGTGCTTTTGGCACCAAAGAGCTCCGCCGCCAGTTCCTGGGCCTCAAGCAGGGGCCCCGTGGGGCTGTGGAGGTCATCCAGGCCCGGCAGTTCCGTTACATCCAGGGAAAAGAGCCCCTCCGTCTTCAGCCCGGCAAGGCCGGGCAGGGGCCGGCCCAGGTGGGCGGGCACATGGAAGGGCACCCTGGCTGCCTGTACATGGTTTATGAGGGCCTCCAACAGGGGGGCCCTCTCCTGGTCCTGCATGTTCTTTCCCCCTCCACACTTCCTTCCCTGCATACATTCCCTAAAGAAGGGGAGATTCCTTTTTTACCCTTTCTCTTCCGCCGCCCAATCCCAGGACTCTTTGGCTTCCTTCAGGACTTCAAGGAAATACAGGTACCGTTCTCCCCCCACCTCTGCCTGGAGGAGTTCCTCCTGGCAGGCTCCGCACATGTGGACACCCCACACCCGGACCCCTTTTTCTCCCTGCCGGGTGCAAAACCGGCAGCACAGCACATCGGACATGTCCTCACCACCCAGGTTGAAAGGTTTGCAGTATTAGTGTGTCCTCTGGTACTCTTTTCCATGTACCCCTTCTTTTATTCTACTCCGGAAGGGGGGAAGTGTGCGCCAAGAAAAAAACCTCCCCGGGGGGAGGGCTAACTCAGAGTATAGTTGGGGGCTTCCTTGGTGATCTGGACATCGTGGGGGTGACTCTCCTTCAAACCGGCGCTGGTGATGCGCATAAAGGACGTCTTGGTCCGCAGTTCTGCCAGGTCCTTGACGCCGCAGTACCCCATCCCGGCCCGCAGGCCTCCCACCAGCTGGTAGGCCATATCCCCCACGGTGCCCCGGAAGGGCACCCTTCCCTCGATGCCTTCGGGGACCAGTTTTTCCGCCTGCTCCTGGAAGTAGCGGTCCTTGCTGCCTTCCTTCATGGCTCCCATGGAACCCATGCCCCGGTAAACCTTGTAGCTTCTTCCCTGGTAAATTTCCATATCCCCGGGACTTTCCTCGGTGCCGGCAAAGAGGCTGCCCACCATGACCACCTCGGCGCCGGCAGCCAGGGCCTTGGTAATGTCCCCGGAATACTTGATGCCCCCGTCGGCGATGATGGGGATGCCAAAGGGGCCGGCGCCTTCAGCGGCATCCATGATGGCCGTGATCTGGGGCACCCCGATGCCGGCCACAACCCGGGTGGTGCAGATGGACCCGGGGCCCACCCCCACCTTGATGCTGTCGGCCCCGGCCCTGGCCAGGTCCCGGGCCCCGGCGGCCGTGGCCACGTTGCCCGCCATGAGGCTGACGGCGGGAAAGCGCTCCTTCAGGGACTCCACCGTTTGCAGCACGGAGAGGGAATGGCCGTGGGCCGTGTCCACCACCAGGAGGTCGACCCCGGCTTCCACCAGGGCCTGGGCCCGTTCCCGGGTGTCGGCGCTTACCCCCACAGCGGCAGCCACCAGCAGGCGGCCCTTGCTGTCCTTGGCGGACGAGGGGTATTGAATGGTCTTTTCGATATCCTTGATGGTGATCAGGCCTTTGAGGTTGAAGTCTTTATCCACGATGGGCAATTTTTCGATTTTGTGCTTTTGCAAAATCTCCTGGGCTTCCGGCAAAGTGGTCCCCTCCGGCGCCGTAACCAGCCGGTCTTTGGTCATGACATCCTTGATCAGGCGGGTGTAATCCTGCTCGAAGCGCAGGTCCCGGTTGGTGATGATGCCCACCAGTTTCCCCTTGACGGTTATGGGGACCCCGGAAATACGGTAGCGCTCCATCAGGGCGGCGGCATCGTTGATGGTGTGCTGGGGGGAAAGATAAAAGGGGTTTGTAATCACCCCGTGTTCGGAACGCTTTACCCGGTCAACCTCCATGGCCTGGCGTTCCACCGTCATGTTCTTGTGGATGACCCCCAGGCCTCCCTCCCGGGCGATGGCAATGGCCATGCGGGTTTCCGTAACCGTGTCCATCCCCGCCGTCATAAGAGGGATGTTCAGGGCAATCTCTTTCGCCACCCGGGTTTTTACCTCCACATCCCGGGGCAGCACCCGGGATTTGGCTGGAACCAGCAGCACGTCGTCAAAGGTCAACCCTTCTTTGGTCACTCTCTCCATCCTTTCCCTCCTGTTCTCACTGGCTTAATTTGTGACCCCGTCCAGATCCAGGGGGTCCTCCTCTTCTCCGCTTACCGTTATGATCATGCGGTTTGGCAGGCAGACGATGGCCTGCCCCGGCCTGTCGATCCAGCCCACGGAGGAGCAAATATTCAAGGGACAGATCTCCCGGGGCATGGGCAGTACCCTCACCTTCCCCTCCTCCACCTCCAGGACCGCTTCGCCCCGGGGCAGGGTTACGGTGACGTAGCGGGGAGCCCCCTCCAGGAGGGAAACGTCCATGACGAACTGGTTGTCCACCTCAACAAAAGCCTCTCCCCCGGCGGGCGTAAGGCCCAGGAACAGCCGGTTTGCCAGCAGCAGGCCCCCCACCAGCAAGAGAACGCCGGCAGCCACCAGGTAATCCCCCTTCTTGATCTGTCGGAAGAAAGACATGGCCCCTCACCAACTTCATGTTTCCCCTATTATACCTTTTTTGCCCCCCGGCAACAACAGGTTTCAAACAATTCAAGTGCCGGGGACGGTTCTCAAGACTTGAATAGATTCAAGTTCCCGGAACCGTCCCGGAAACTTGAATGCCTCCATATTTTACCAGGCAAGAACGAACCGTCCCCCCTTGCTTCCTTTACCCAGGGACCCCCTTCTTAAACGAAACCAGTCCTCAAAAAAAGCCCGGCCAGCCGAGCTCAGGAG
>PWVN01000187.1 GCA_003561835.1 Syntrophomonadaceae bacterium | reverse complement strand
CAGGGAAGAGGCGCTGCAATACATCCGCGAGCAAAGCGGCAAACATTTCGATCCCCGGGTTGTGGAATTATTCCTGAAAGAAATCGCAGGAGATTAAAAGGTTTCTAAAAAGTTTGGGGACACAAAGGCAAGGAGAATTAAAGACAAGAATAACAAAAATTTCAACAAAAATTTCGAAAATTTCGGAAAATTTCGGGACACAAAGGAAATTTTCCAGTCGAGAAAATTTCACTGAACTTTTCCTATAACTCCCCTTTAATTCTCAATAATTTCTATTGTGTCCCGAAATTTTTCGAAATTTTTTACTCCCCTTTAATTCTCAATAATTTCTATTGTGTCCCGAAATTTTTACCGAAATTTTTAATTTCTATTGTGTCCCGAAATTTTCACCGAAATTTTCACCAGAGAATACATAAATTTACAAGGGTTTTGGAAGTTTTTCTTGAAGTAGTTATGTTACTAACTATGTCTGTACCATGAAGACAAGAGGTATACCTAATTTTAAAAGAAAAAGTGTTGCTAAATCGGTTGTAATAAGGGGGGCAAGCAATGAAGATGCTGCTGGTTACCGGCAGCGGGGAGCTTTCTGGTTTTTCCGGTCGGCTGGAAAGCATTCTTCGCCGAAACATTGAAGAACATATTGACATTATTAATGTGGGCGCTGCGGGTAAGACAGGCACCGGGGATCCCGTAGGCGCTGCGGGTGCGACGGGCACCGGGGATACCGCAGAAACCACAGATAACACAGACACCACCGGCCTTGCGGTTCCCAAAGCCACCACGGATACCACCGGCTCCACAGATCATACCAATCTTGAGGACACTGCGAACGCTGGTGCCACCGCGGACAGTGTAGGCCCTGCGGACTCCCGGGGCGCCACGGTCTCCACAGATCCTATGGACTCTACCGGCCCCACCGGCCCTGCGGACACTGTAGAAGCCCAGGTCCGCGAAGCCGTGCAGAAAGAATGTCCCGATATCGTCGTATTTGATACAGCTGATGATGCATTAACGGGGATAACACTGCAGCTGCTGGGGGAATTTAAAGCCCTGGATGAGGATATGCAGCTCCTGGTGCTGTTGGAACGCGTCGATAATACTGTCGATAAAACCGGCGATAAGAATACTGATAATATTCTTGAGGAAATGTTGGAACATGGTGCCGACCACTTTCTTTTTAAGCCTTTCAACGAAGCAGAGCTTGCTGCCCAAGTAAAAACTGCCGTTAAAACGAGGAGAAAAATAAAGGCGCTCCGCGAGAAAGAAAAGGTTATGACCCTTGCCTTAAAGGAAAAGGGAGCGGCAATAAAACAAAATAAAAAGAAGAAGGGAATCCCCCTGGAAGCCGCTCAGGCTGCCTCTCCGCAGACCGCCCGCGAGCCCCCCCGGGATACCGACCAGGATACAGTGAGTGCAATCAATAAACTGCTTTCCCTTTCCTTGCAAGATACCTCCCTGGAAAAACTCCTGGAAGAAGCTATTCAGCTAATTCTCGCCATACCATGGCTTGTTTTTAGGGAAACGGGAAGCATCTTTCTTTTGGAAAATAAACACCTCCTCCTGAAAGCTCAAAAGGGGCTGGAAGAGCCGGTGCGGGAAAAATGTGCCCGCTTGCCCCTTGGCAGGTGCCTTTGTGGCAGGGCTGTGCTTACCGGGGAGATCCAGTTTTCCGCAGGTATCGATGAACGCCACCAAATATACTTTGAGGGGATGGAACCCCACGGGCACTACTGCATTCCAATAAAAACCCCACAAAAAATTAACGGGGTGCTAAACATCTACCTGCACGAAGGCCACCAGAGGAGCGAAAAAGAAGAGCAATTTCTCACAGCTGTTGCTGATACGCTGGCCGGTATTATAGAACGAAAACAAGTTGAAAAAATGCTGGCAAAGAATGCTGAAAAACAGGCGCTGCTGCTGGACAATATCGAAACACAGATCTGGTACCTGCAGGATATCAAAACTTACGGAGTTGTAAACAAGGCTCATGCCGACTTTATGGGAGTGAAAAAAGAAGAACTGGATAATAAAAGCCTTTACGACTTTTTGGATCCAGAGGAAGTTGGTATTTGCATGGCCGGCAATAAAGAGGTTTTCCAGGCAAAACAGCAGATCCGCACTGAAGAGTGGATAGCAAACGGGAGAGGTGAAAAAAGACTCCTCGCTATTACGAAAACCCCCAAGCTTGACCACAACAATAACGTGGAATATGTGGTCTGTTCTGCGGAGGATATTACCGAGCGCAGACAGATGGAAAACGCCCTGCGGGAGAGCGAGGCCACCCTGCGCCGCATCGCTGACAATATGCAGGATTTGATCAGCCAGACGGATGCTAAGGGAGTTTTTCAATATGTCAGCCCTTCCTATAAACAGGTGCTCGGTTACGAGCAGAAAGAGCTGCTGGGGAGGTCGGCCTTTGACTTTATTCACCCCGAGGACCGGGGAAAAATAGCGGCCGCTTTTGAAAAAGGGGTCAGGGAAAAGGAAGCGGATCGGGCCGAATACCGCTTCCGGCACGCTGAAGGTCACTACATCTGGATGGAGACGGTGGGTAAACTGGTCCAGGACGACAGCGGTAATATGACAGGGGCCGTTTTTTCCAGTCGCGACATCTCCAAGAGGAAGAAGGCCGAAGAAGAGCTGCGGAAGGCACATGACGAGCTGGAAATAAAAGTGCGGGAGCGGACAGCGGAACTGTCCAGGGCAAATAATCTGCTGAAAGCTGAAATTGAAGAACGCAAAAAAGTGGAAGAAGCAGTAAAAGAAAGTGAAAATAAGTATCGCCGTCTAATTGAAGCCTTGCAGGAAGGCATCTGGTCTATCGATGAAAGCGGCTATACAACCTATGTTAACGAACCTATGGCCAGTATGCTTGGGTATACTGCTGAAGAGATGCACGGCAGACACCTTTTTGAGTTCATAGATGAAGAGGGCATAGAAATTGCCAGGTATTACCTGCAGCGCCGTGCCCAGGGCATTAAAGAACAGCACGAATTTGAATTTGTGAAAAAAGACGGCAGCCGTGTCTATGCCATTATTGAAGCTTCGCCGATATTTGATGGAAAAGGGTATATTGGAGCGGTTGCCGGTGTGCTGGATATCACTGAGCGCAAGCAGGCCGAAAAAGAGGCCGCCTTTCTCCTAAACACAGCCCTGGCAATTAGCGAAGTAGAAGATTTCCATTCAGCGATGGCCGTTACTATCCGCAATATTTGCGAGACCACAGGGTGGGCCTGTGGTGAGGGGTGGCTGTATGACCCCGCCAGAAATACGCTGATCTGCTCTCCGGCCTGGTATGCAGGCGTAGAAGGTTTGGAAAGCTTCAGGGCAATAAGCGAAGAGCTCTCATTTGAGAGGGGAGCCGGCCTGCCCGGTAAAGTATGGGAAGCCAAAAAGCCCCTTTGGATTCAAGATATAATGCGGGATGTTGATCCCAAGCGAACTAACCATCTCCAGGAAGCGGGCTTTAGGGGTGCTGTGGGGATCCCTATTCTTGCAGGGGAGGAGGTGGCGGCGGTAATAACTTTCTTTACGTTCGAGCCCCGCCAGGAAGATGAGCATTTTGTTGAGCTTGTTGCGGGGGTTGCTTCCCAGCTGGAAGGGGTTTTTAGGCGAAAAAAAGCGGAAGATGAGCTGCGCGAGAGCGAGCGGCTGCTTGCCCATACTCTCAATGCCAGCCCGGTGATCATTTACCGGCTTGAAGCTGACTTAACCGCGACATGGATCAGCGAGAACATCACCCGTATCCTGGGCTACACGGTTGAGGAGGCGCTGCGGCCCGAGTGGTGGGTTGATAACCTGCACCCGGGAGACCGTGAGGAAGCTGTTGCACAATCAGATCATGTGCTCAGCGAAAACAAGGCAGTCCTTTATTACCGCTTCCTGAAAAAAGACGGGGAGCCTATTTGGATGCGCGATGAGCTTTCGCTTATTCGCGATGGGGACGGCAATCCTGTGGGAATAATCGGCGTATGGATGGACATCACCGAACAGAAAAGAGCAGAGGGTGAGCGCATCGCCCGCGAAGCCGCTGAGCAGGCCAACCAGGCCAAGAGCGACTTTTTGGCCAACATGAGCCACGAGCTGCGCACCCCTTTAAACTCCATCCTCGGCTTTTCGGAAGTGATGCAGGACGAGCTGGGCGGCGCTCTCAATGAAAAACAAAAAGAATACGTCGATAATATATACAGCAGCGGCAAACATCTGCTGTCTTTGATCAACGACATCCTCGACCTCTCCAAAGTAGAGGCCGGAAAAATGGAACTGGAAATAGGGGAGGTGGAGCTGCCGCAGCTTGTGCAGGTCTCTTTAACCATGCTGGCCGAAAAGGCATTTAAGAAAAACTTGACTTTGAAGGAAGAAATTGCCCCGGGGCTGCCTTCCCGGATAAGGGCGGACGAACGCAAGCTGAAGCAGATTCTATTTAACCTGCTCTCCAATGCCGTCAAGTTTACACCGGAGGGCGGACTGGTGACCGTGCGGGTGAGCAGGCGGGAAGACAGCTGCGGCCCGGGACTGGAAGGCGGTCGGCCGGACCCCCAAATTAGCGGGCTGAGCTCCCAAGGTGGTGAGCTATACTCCCAAGGCGGGGGGGCGGATTGCCGAAGCGGCGATCCAGAATCCAGAAACGGCGGTTCAGGTCCCCACAGTAGCAGGAGCGGCGGGCCGGACCCCCAAAGCGGACGGCCGGACCCCCAAAGCGGCGATTACCTGGGTTACCTGCAGGTGGAGGTGGAAGACACTGGCATCGGCATCTCGCTGGAAGATCAGGGAAAAATATTCCAGGAATTCTGCCAGGTCGAAGCTCCCCTCACCAAGCAGCACGAAGGCGCCGGCCTGGGGCTGGCCCTGTGCAGGCACCTGGTAAATCTGCACGGCGGCCATATCTGGTTTAAAAGCGAAAAGGGTAGCGGTTCCAGTTTTTACTTTACCATTCCCCTGGAAAAGACCTAATAGGCAGCAGTAATTGACACGGTAATCAAAGTAGTGGTTCAAGCAATGATGAAGGCAGTAATCAAATAATTATGCTGCCAGGACAGCACCATCAACGCAGTAATTGGAGCAGTAATCAAAAGGTTATTTTTTGAGGAGGAAGTATCCAATGAAAAAAATACTGGTAGTGGAAGACAACCCCGTTAACCGCAGCCTCCTGGAAGAGGTTCTGCAGGCGCACGGCTACGAGGTGCTCATTGCCAAAAACGGGGAGGAGGGAATAGAAAAGGCCAAAGCGGAGCAGCCGGACCTTATCTTGATGGACATCTATATGCCCGGGATGGATGGTTACGAAGCGGCCCGAAATATCAGGGATGACCCGGCCAGCTCATCTATTAAGATAATCGCCGTTACTTCCCTGGCTATGAAAGGCGACCGGGAAAGAATCCTGGAGGCGGGGTTTGAAGCTTATATGAGCAAACCCATAGACACCAGGGCACTGGCGCGGCTGGTAAAGGAAATGCTCGGTTGAGGGTTGGGCTCCCGAAGGACGGGCTTTCCTTTTTGAAAGCTATCCGGGCCCTTCGAACAAATCCACCGCCTCCATAAGCTGCAACGCCAGGGGCTCTTTCCCGATAAAGTCAAGATTTATCGTAGCGTCTAAATAGTTACACCTGAAAGGAGGAAGGCCTTTTTCCTGTACTTAAGGAAACTCGAGCCGCCGAAAACTGATGAGCAGAGTTGATCAACCTTTAACTATCCTCGCCGTAGATGATGACCCCAAGTCCCTGGAAATTATAAAAGTATTCCTGGAGGCACAGGGACATGTAGTTTACACCGCTTCAAACGGAATGGACGCCCTGCAAGTTATAGGTGATACCCCTTTTGACATGGTAATCAGCGACGTGAGAATGCCCCAGATGGACGGGTTTGAGCTGTGCAGGCGTATCAAGGAAAACCGGGAAACATCCCTGCTCCCTGTGGTTCTCGTTACCGCCCTCGGGCGGAAGGAGGACCGTGTTCGCGGTATCGAGAACGGGTGTGATGATTTTTTCACCAAGCCTTTTGACCGGCTGGAGCTGCAGGCGCGAATTAGCTCCCTGGGGCGTTTGAAGCGCTACAACGAGGACCTGGAGCACGCCGAAGAGGTGCTGAAAGCGCTCGCATACAGCGTTGAAGCTCGTGACGTCACCACCGGCGATCACTGCCAGCGGCTGGTGGAGATGGGCACGCTCTTCGCCAATTACCTGGAGCTGGACCAAAAGGATATTGAAGGTATCTCCAAGGCGGGAATCCTGCACGATATTGGAAAAATATCGGTCCCCGATGCTGTGCTGCTCAAGCCGGGGCCCCTGAACGATGAAGAATGGGAAATAATGAAAGCGCACCCGGTCAAAGGGGAGGCCCTGCTTAAACCGCTGCGCACGGTTCAGAAGGTGCTCCCGATTGTCCGCCATCACCATGAACGATGGGACGGCAGGGGCTACCCGGACGGGCTGGCAGAAGAAGAAATCCCATTTTGCGCCCGTGTTATGGCGCTGATAGATGTATACGATGCCTTGCGTATAAAACGCCCCTATAAGCCCGCCCTCTCTCACCAGGAGGCCTCCAAAATTATTATCGGAGGCGCCGGACAGCATTTCGACCCCGAACTGGTAAAAGCATTTACCGCTGTGGAATCAGGTTTTGCAGAGATTCACGACCGCCGAAAGAGAACAAAGGGCGGGAAAAATTAAAGTAATGGGGTAGCGAGTTGCCGGAAGAGCGGAATTACAGCCAATTTGGAATAACAGGGACACCTTAGATTCTTATCCGTAAAGTCTTGTGTAATTTTGGCAAGAAATATTAACGCCGGAGGTCGCAAAGCAGGGGGATGTGTCACTTCCGGCGCGCAGCGGAGGACCCGGGGACATTCCTCTGCAAGAGGTGTGTCCCCGAACCTTGAACAAAAAGACCAATGAAGAACTGCAGTTAAAGATCGACGAGCACAAAAAAGCAGAAGAGGAACTGCGCGAAAGCGAGCGGCTGCTGGCCCACACTCTCAATGCCAGCCCGGTGATCATTTACCGGCTTGAACCTGACTTTTCAGCGACATGGATTAGTGAAAACATCACCCGCATGCTGGGCTACACCGTTGAAGAAGCACTGCGGCCTAACTGGTGGGTAGAGCACCTGCACCCTGAAGACCGCGAAGAGGCCGTTGCCCAATCAAAAAAGGTGCTCAGCCAGGACAACAAGTATCATTACCATGAGTACCGGTTTTTGAAAAGTGACGGCGAGAACATCTGGATTCGCGATAAACTTGTCCTCCTTTGCGATGCGGATGGCAGCCCCAGGGAGATTATAGGGGCATGGGTGGATATCACCGAACAAAAAAGAGCGGAAGGTGAGCGCATTGCCCGCGAGGCCGCCGAGCAGGCCAACAGGGCCAAGAGCGACTTTTTAGCCAATATGAGCCACGAACTGCGGACACCTTTAAACTCCATTCTCGGTTTTTCGGAGGTGCTGCAGGACGAACTGGCCGGCCCCCTGAACGAGAAACAAAAAAAGTATGTTGACAACATCTACAGCAGCGGTAAGCATCTTCTGTCCCTCATTAACGATATCCTCGACCTCTCCAAGGTAGAGGCCGGGAAGATGGAGCTGGAGCTGGGAGATGTGGAGCTGCCGGAGCTTGTGCAGGTGTGTTTATCTATGTTTGATGAAAAGGCCTCCCAGAAAAACCTCACTGTAAAAAAAGAAATAGCCCCGGAGCTGCCTTCCAGGATCCGGGCGGATAAGCGCAAGCTCAAGCAGATTCTTTTCAACCTGCTCTCCAATGCCGTCAAGTTTACACCGGAGGGCGGACTGGTGACTGTGCGTGTGAGCAGACGGGAAGACAGCGGGGAGGCAGATTCCCAAAGCGACAGCCCGGATTCCCAAAGCGGCTGCCCGGATTCCCAAAGCGACAGTTCAGGCCCCCAAAGTGGCGGGCCGGACTGCCGGAGCGGTGAGCCCCATCCCCGAACCGTCAGAGCAGGCTCCCAAATAGGCGGTTACCTGCAGGTGGAGGTGGAAGACACCGGCATCGGCATCTCGCCGGAAGACCAAGGTAAAATATTCCAGGAGTTTTACCAGGTCGAAGCTCCCCTTACCAAGCAGTACGAAGGCACCGGCCTGGGGCTGGCTTTGTGCCGGCACCTGGTAAAACTGCACGGCGGACATATCTGGTTTAGAAGCGAAAAGGGCAGCGGTTCCAGCCTTTTCTTTACTATCCCACTGGAAATGGCTGACAGTTAATTAGGGGAGGGAAGCCAGGAAAATGCGTACAGGGACTGCGAGGCTGCCCCTTCATGGGGGCAGGTGTCCGGCATGGCTTTTTCAGAAGATGAAACGGCTCGCCGGCTTGATTGTAGAAGTTGTTGTCCTCGAATTTGGCCCGGTGGAAGTGCTTCGCCGAATTTCTGACCCGTACTGGTTCCAGGCCCTGGGATGCACCCTTGGCTTTGACTGGCACTCTTCCGGCCTTACCACTACTACATGTGCTGCCTTAAAGGAAGGAATAAATGATAGGGAGAAGGAGCTGGGGGTTTTTATAGCCGGGGGAAAGGGCCGCGTTTCCCTGCAGACGCCCCGTGAGATTGAGAATATCGGCGAAAAATTTGCACTGGACCGGCACGTCAAGGGGCTCCAGGACACCAGCAGGCTTGTGGCCAAGGTGGACAATGCTGCCTTGCAGGATGGCTATAACCTCTACCACCACTGCATTGTTTTTACCGGTAAGGGCGAATGGGCGGTGGTGCAGCAGGGCATGAATGAAAATTCCCGCTGGGCCAGGCGCTACCACTGGCTGGGAGAGAATATCCGGGATTTTGTCTCCGATCCCCACCAGGCTGTCTGCTGCGATTACCGGCGCGATGACGTCCTTAACCTGGTGGCAGGGGAAAGCGATGCTAACAGGCAGGCCAGTGTTACTATAAGCAGGGAAAACCCGGAGTGCTTTCTTAAAGAGTGGTCAAAAATAAAGGAGCAGGAGATTTTATTGGATCTTCCCCGCCACCATCCCCTGCCCCAGGGGAAGAGGCTGTCTGCCTCCCTGTACAGGGCTTTCCTGGAACAACCCTCTGATTTCCAGGGCCTTTTGACCATTCCCGGGGTGGGTCCCCAGACCCTGCGGGCTTTAAGTCTGCTGGCAGAGCTGAGCTTCGGTGCGCCTGCCAGCCGCAAGGACCCCGCCCGCTACAGCTTTGCCCACGGCGGCAAAGACGGCCATCCCTACCCCGTAAACCGGGAAACATATGAACAGTCCATCCACGTTTTACGGGAAGCCGTCTCCAAGGCCAGAATAGGCCAAAATGACAAGATGAGGGCTTTAAGGCGACTGGGAACCTTTGAAACGCTTTAACATGGGGATTTAAGGAATTAAAGGGCAAGTGGCCGCAGTGCACAGAAAATAAAGCCAGCAGAATTGATAACTAAGTATGGTGTCCCTTTAATTTCCTTTGATTTACCTTTATTGTTTTTCCCAACTTTGGCAAAGCACTTCCTGAATTCACAATTGAGTTTTTTCCGCCCAGGCATTAAAATTGAGGTAGGATACGGCACTAACTCAGGAGTGAGGTTGGAATATGAAAATGGGTAGAGCAAAAAACAGGTGGCTTTGGATGGTCTTCATAGCGCTGCTGGTACTGTCAGCAGGGTG
>PWVN01000251.1 GCA_003561835.1 Syntrophomonadaceae bacterium | reverse complement strand
TGATGTTCATCTTGGTCTGGTTCAGCAGTACGAAGTGCTTGTCCAGGTCATCCTCGCAGAACAGGATATAGCAATCCGCCGTAACCTGCTCATCCCGCCCGGCCCTGCCGGCTTCCTGCATGTAGTTCTCCAGGGAATCGGATATTTCGAAATGGATGACCATGCCCACATCCTTTTTATCCACGCCCATGCCAAAGGCGGAGGTGGCCACCATGATGGGTATTTCCCCGGCAATAAAGGCATCCTGGTTTTCTTTCTTTTCTTTCGAATCCATTTTACCGTGGTACGGTTTGGCGGGGAAGCCGTCCCGGGTCAGCCTTCCGGCCAAATCATAGGCCACCCTGGTTCTGGAAACGTAAACAATGGTGGGGCATTCTTTTTCCTGGAGCAAATTCCTGAGAGTATTGTATTTCTCTTCCGGGCTCCTTTTCTCGATAACCCTGTAACGCAGGTTTTCCCGGGCGGCACTGGAGCTGTAAACTTCCAGCTCTATGGCCAGTTTCTCTTTGAAGTAGGCCCGGATGTCTTCCATGACCTGGGGCTTGGCCGTGGCGGTAAAGCAGGACACGGGAATACCTTCCGTAAGGTTCTTCCTTTCCTGCAGGGATTTAATAAAATCGCCGATATACAGGTAGTCCACCCGGAAATCCTGACCCCAGGACGAAAAACAGTGGGCCTCATCGATGACGAAGCGGACAACCTTTCTGCCCAGCAGTATATGTTCAATGGTTCTGGACCGCAGGGACTCGGGAGATATATAGAGAATAGATGCCGAGCCGTCCTCAACCCTTTCAAAAGACTTGGCCCGTTCGATGGGGTCTAAGAGGCCGTTGATGGTCACCGCCTCGGTAATCCCCGCTTTTTCCAGGTTATCCACCTGGTCCTTCATCAGAGACTGCAGGGGGGAGATCACCACCGTCAGCCCTTTGACGTTTTCCCCGCTCAGCAGGGCAGGCACCTGGAAGGCTATGGATTTACCGCCCCCGGTGGGAAAGATGGCCAAAAGAGATTTGTGCTGGATGGCCGCTCTCACCGCCTTTTCCTGCAAAGGCTCGCCCCCGAAGGTCCTGTAGGAATCGAAGCCGAAGAAGGATTTCAGTCCCCGGCCCGCATCCAAAGCCCGGTCACAGTAGGAACACCCTTCCAGGCAGGGCCGGTTTCGCAGAAGGTCCACGATCCCTTCCACTTCCGGATAATTCTTCAAGATCCACGGGGGTGTAATGGAAAAGCGGTCTTTGACGTTGATGATGGCCAGGGAATAAGCCAGGGCAATGGGGTGTTCTTCGCTGAGTTTGGGAAGGTTCGCATCCTGGCAGATTTCCGAAGCAAAATATTCCTTTATAAGGGCTGCCGGGTTTCCTGCGGCAGCCCGGTAGTCCATGTATTGAAAAAAAGCCGAGAACTCTTCTTGGTCCTGCAGCAGCAGAAAAAAGATCTGCTTAAGCGGGTCTTCCAAGTTATGAAAGGCACCGACTTCGTCCCAGAAAAGATCCCTGACTTTCTTCGCATCATTTACGGGGTTATTCAGTTCATCGGTCTGCAGTTTCTCATCTTTTACCAGGGCATGATAAGGTTTGCGGGGAAACAGCAAAGCCGACAGGTACAGGGTATCAATGGCCTTCCCGGCCAATCCCGTCTTCTCTATGGTCTCCTGCATGAACTTTAGATCATGCAGGATAATATTATGCCCACATAAGTACTCGGCACCTTCAAGAAAAGCGGCAAAGTCAGCGGTGGATTTGGAATGAAAGACAATGCCTGTATTCTTGACGCTGCCGATATCCAGGATCGCCCCACTATTCGGTTGCACTTCCAGATCGATAAAGGCGATGGATTTCATTGTCTCCATACTCCTTGCTCAAAAATTCCGGTCTGCTTACTATCCCCTTCTATCTTCCGGGGGCACCCGTTCCCCTTCTTCCTGCTTCCCTTTATGCCTGGTTTTGCGATGGTCTTCCGGTTTGCCGGCACCCTCGGGAATTGCCCAGGCCCAGCCGAGACGAAATACGCCCGGAATCTTTCCCTGCCTGCAGAGAACCTGTACCCGGCGTTCGGAAATACCCCACCGCCGGGCAGCCTCTTTGGTTGTAATGTAGCTCATAGGCCCACCTTCTCGAAGGTTATGTATACTATTATAAGCGGAGAAACGAACAAAAGCAACAGGGCGCGACTGCCTGGCTACGCAGGGACAGGGGGACAGGAAATGGGACAAGGTCCCTGTCCCCCTGTCCCACTAGGGCGCGACTGCCTGGCTGCGGAGGTTTTTGGCTTTCAGGATTCGTTCACCAAAAACATTGACCACCAACCCTGCCATAACGAGAAGAAATCCCACCCCTTGCCAGAAGGTGAACCCTTCTCGGAAATAGAGGGTTGCGGTGCTCATCCCGATAACGGGAACCAGCAAAGCAAAAGGAGCGACAATGGTTGAAGGATAACGAGCCAACAATTTTCCCCAAAGACCGTACCCGACGAGAGATGAGAAATATGCAAGATATAATACAGAGGCTGCAGAAACCGGGTTGGCCCCTCGTATGGCTTCCTGCCAGCTGCTTACGCCTTCAAAAATAAAGGAGAGGAGGGCCATGGGAAAAAAGGAAACCAAACCTGCCCAAACCACCAGGGAGACCATGGAAAAGGGCGGGACTCCCCGGGTAACCTTTCTCATAATCACATTACCGACACCCCAGCTGGCCCCTGCCATCAGTATGAGCCAGAACCCTATGGCTGTCATGGCGGTATTTTGCTGGTAACCGATGATGACCATGCCTGCCACAGCAATGAAAAGCCCGGCCAGGTGATTCCACTGCAGCCGCTCCTTGATAAATACTACGGCCACCAGGAGGGTAAAAAAAGCCTGTGATTGTTGTACCAAGGATGCCAGGCCTGCCGGCATGCCCAAGTGTATCCCCATAAACAAAAAGGCAAATTGCCCCACATAAAGGGTCATGGATAGGGCGATAAGACCTGCCCAGGGAACAGGGGGCCGGGGCAAGAAAAAAACCGCCGGGATAGAAACAAGAAGGAACCGCAGGGATACCAGCATCAATGGCGGCACATGCCCTACCCCCAGTTTAATCGCAATAAAATTTAATCCCCATAACATGACAACGAGGATACCGGTACCTATATCCTTTTGCTTCACGTTCAGGACCTCCGTTATTTGATCGCAACGAGTTTCCTCAAACGTAGATTTTATTCAACAACCTTTCTGCAATTCCTCTTTACGGAAAAGCAGGGGGACAGGGACCTTGTCCCAAAATCGAAAATGGGACAAGGTCCCTGTCCCCCTGTCCCACTTTTACTCGTTCAGGCTCCCCTGCCTATACCCCATTAAATCTAAAGCAGCATACTTAAACCCTGCCTTCTTAAAGGATCGCTGGATTTTATCAGCATTTTGCAGTACTTTTTCCCTTTCTTCCGGAAGTACTTCTATGCGGGCAACACTACCGTGATGTCTGACCCGAACTTGAGTAAAACCGAGTCCTCTAAGGCAGTCCTCAGCGGCTGCCACCTGTTTAAGCTTACCTTCTGTAATTTCTTCTCCATAGGGAAAACGGGATGATAAACAGGCAAAGGCAGGCTTTGACCAGGTTGGCAGGTTCAAGGCTTTGGAGCATTTTCTAATGTCTTCCTTGGTCATTTCCGCTTCCTTCAAGGGACTTCTAACCCTTAGCTCAGCGGCTGCTTGGGAGCCGGGCCTGTGGTCTTTTAAGTCATCATAATTTGAACCGTCCAAGACATGAGTGAGACCCTCTTCCTGAGCTATAACTGTAAGGGTGCCGAAGAGCTCTTTTTTACAGTAGTAGCATCGGTCGGGTGGGTTGCTCGAAAAGTTTTCGATAGCCAGTTCCGAGGTATGGATTACCCGGTGAGTCGCTCCAATTTCCTTTGCCAGTTTTTTGGCTTCTTCAAGTTCTCGCTTAGGGTATGTCTCCGAATCTGCTGTAACTGCCAGCACCCTACCTTTGCCTAAAACATCGACTGCTTTTTTTAACAGATACGTGCTGTCTACTCCTCCAGAAAAGGCGACAACCCCTCCTCCTAAGCGTTTTAATATTGCTTCTAATTTCTGTTCTTTTTGCATTTTTCCCTCCTGAATTCAGCTTTACTTAATTATAGACAATTTATAAAAAAAGCGCCAATCCTTTTCTGGATTGACGCTTTTTATTTGCCCTTTTGCCCTTTTACATGGCAATACTCAGAGTAATCCTCCTGCGGTCTACCGCTTTGGAGCATTTAACAAGGTTGATCAAGCTGTCATAATCATGTCAGGTCGAAACGGTCTGAGTTCATGACCTTATTCCATGCTTCTACAAAGTCCTGCAGGAATTTCTCCCGGGCATCGTCACTGGCATATACCTCTGCGATGGCCCGAAGCTCGGAGTTGGAACCGAAGACCAGGTCAACCCGGGTACCGGTCCATCTGAGTTCCCCCGTCTTCCGGTCTCTCCCCTCGAATACGTCCCCGCCTTCGGAGGCCGGTTTCCAAGTGGTGCCCATATCGAGGAGATTTGCAAAGAAGTCATTCGTCAGGCTTTCGGGGTTCTTCGTAAATACGCCGTGCGGGGCCTTTTTGTAGTTGGCATTTAATACCCGCAGGCCGCCAACCAAAACCGTCATCTCAGGCGCTGTCAACCCGAGCAGCTGGGCGCGGTCAACCAGCAGTTCCTCGGCGGAAACGGCATATTTGGCTTTCGTATAGTTGCGGAACCCATCCGCCTTCGGCTCCAGCACCGAGAAGGCATGCACGTCGGTCTGTTCTGGCGACGCATCGGTACGGCCCGGCACAAAAGGAACGGACACATCAAAACCGGCCTTCTTGGCCGCATCCTCGATACCCGCACATCCCGCCAGGACAATCAGATCAGCAAGGGAAACCCTCTTATTCCCTGATTGTGCGCCGTTGAAGTCCTCCTGGATCTTTTCCAGGGCCTGCAGCACAGTTTGCAGTTTTTCCGGTTCGTTGACTTCCCAATCCTTCTGGGGTGCCAATCGTAGGCGGGCGCCATTTGCCCCACCTCTTTTATCGGAACCGCGGAAGGTCGATGCAGCGGCCCAGGCTGTGGAGACCAGTTCAGAAACCGACAGGCCTGAATCCATAATTTTACCCTTAAGGTCTGCGATATCCCCTGCATCAATCAGTTCAAAGTCGACAGGGGGCACCGGATCCTGCCAGAGCAGTTCCTCAGAGGGAACCTCCGGGCCAAGGTAACGGGAGACCGGGCCCATATCCCGGTGCGTCAGCTTGAACCAGGCACGGGCGAAGGCATCGGCGAACTCCTCGGGGTTCTCCTGAAACCGCTTGGCGATGGGCCTGTAGATGGGGTCCATCCTCAAAGCAAGGTCGGCCGTGGTCATGATGGGGGCGTGTCGTTTTGAGGGGTCGTGGGCATCCGGTACAGCCTTCGCGGCAGCAGGGTCCGTTGGAACCCACTGCCAGGCGCCGGCGGGGCTCTTAACCAGGTCCCAGTCGTACTTGAACAGGGTGTCCAAATAGCTGTTGTCCCATTTTACCGGGGTGGGGTTCCAGGCCCCTTCGATGCCGCTGGTGATGGTATCGCCGCCTTTGCCGCTGCCCAGAGTATTCTTCCAGCCAAGGCCCTGTTCTTCAATGCCGGCAGCCTCGGGCTCCGGGCCTACATGGGCCGCACTGCCTGCACCGTGACACTTGCCAAAGGTATGCCCCCCTGCGACCAGGGCAACCGTTTCCTCGTCGTTCATGGCCATCCGCGCAAAAGTCTCGCGAATATCCTTCGCAGAAGCGAGGGCACTCGGCTGACCGTTGGGCCCTTCGGGATTTACATAAATCAGGCCCATCTGCACCGCCGCGAGGGGATTATCCAGATCCCTGTCCCCGGAATAGCGCTTATCGCCCAGCCACTCGTCCTCGGAGCCCCAGTAAACATCCTCTTCTGGTTCCCAGACATCCTCGCGGCCGCCGGCAAAGCCGAAGGTTTTAAATCCCATGGACTCCAAAGCGCAGTTTCCTGCAAGAATCATCAGGTCGGCCCAGGAAATCTTTTTGCCGTATTTCTGCTTGATGGGCCAAAGCAACCGGCGTGCTTTGTCGAGGTTTGCATTGTCCGGCCAGCTGTTCAAGGGAGCAAAACGCTGCGTGCCCGACCCCGCACCGCCGCGGCCATCCCCCATGCGGTACGTGCCGGCACTGTGCCACGCCATACGGATGAAAAGCGGGCCGTAATGCCCGTAGTCCGCAGGCCACCATTCCTGGGAATCCGTCATTAACTCATACAGGTCCTTTTTCAATGCCTCCAAGTCGAGCTTCTTGAATTCTTCCGCATAGTTGAATTCTTCACCCATGGGGTTTCTCGCAGGAGGGTTCTGATGAAGCATCTTAAGATTCAACTGGTTCGGCCACCAGTCCCGATTCGTCGGGCCGCGACCGATAGTCCTATCCCTGGTCTTTCCGGTTACCGGGCATTTTCCCTGTTCACCCACAAACATACCTCCTTAATAATTTTTATTACCTCATTATATCACAGAATCTCCCCACTTTGCACAATAATCTCAGCCATGACCTGAACCAAAATTGATTGCCTTTGTACCAAGAAACAGCGGAACGTCAAACCGGAGTTATTTGCAATCGCCGGGTTCCTTTACCCGGCCTTCGGCTTCTACCTGGAGGTCCGTACTTTGGGGAGTAGTTTGTTTGGCGAAGGCATGGATCAAACTCCCTTCATTAATGTCTGCTCTGCTTAACGGCCCAACTCTTCTGCCTGACCGCTTCCCTTCCCGGAATAAAAATATCCACAGACCCTGGCTCACTCACTCAATCGTTCTTCATTACAAAGTGACATTAAAACACATTTCCACTTGTGGGTAAATATTTCCTCCTGAATCAATGCTAAATATAGAGGATTTTGTATTTAATTTGCATTATCTTCCTGGCTCAGGAATTGTCAGCTTTGAATCCCCGTATTGAAGCTTTATAATACTAGTGATGACAAAGTTAGCAAGGAAAGTCAAGAATTACAGGAACCGATATGCTACTCTTTAGCGGGAGGTGAAAACATGGATCGATGGGAGGTCATAAATGCCGTGCAGCGCATGCAAAATTATATGGAAGAGAACATACACCGTCCAATAACTATGGGGGACCTGGCCAGGGCCTCAGGCTATTCCCAGTGGCACTCAGCCAGAATCTTCAAGGAATATACCGGGAAATCCCCCTTTGAATACTTGAGATCCCTACGGTTGACCAAAGCTGCCCGGATCCTTCGAGACGAAAAACCAAAAATCATCGATGTTGCCCTGGACTTTGTGTTTGATTCCCACGAAGGCTTTACCCGGGCTTTCTTTAAAGAGTTCGGCGTATCCCCCAAAAAATACAGCAATAATCCGGAACCTGTGAAGTATTTTATGCCTTACCGCATCCGTGATTATTACCTTACACTGCAAAAAGGAGAGAGGAAAATGCATGAAGAAAAAAAACCCGGTACCGTTTTTGTGCAAGTGGTAGAAAGGCCCCGGAGGAAGGCCCTTCTCAAAAGGGGAAAAAAAGCCACCCATTATTTCGACTACTGTGAAGAAGTGGGCTGTGATGTCTGGGGAATCCTATCGAGTATCAAAGAAGCGATGTATGAGCCGGCCGGGATGTGGCTTCCGGAAAACCTGGTCGTCCCGGGGACATCCACCTACGTTCAGGGCGTAGAGGTGCCGGTGGATTATGCAGGAGCAATTCCCGAGGGGTTTGATGTTATTGAGTTGCCCGCCTGTACAATGATGGTTTTCCAGGGCGAACCCTATGAAGATGATAAATTCGGAGAAGCCATAGGAGAATTGCGGGTTCTCATAAAAAAGTACAACCCCGAGATTTATGGTTTTGAGTGGGCGGACGAGGAAGCACCCAGGATTCAACTGGAACCCCAGGGTTTCAGGGGCTATATAGAGGCAAGGCCTGTGAGGCCGGTAAACAAAAAGTAAGTTCCGTTATACCGACCGTGGCCAGGGGGGCAGCGACAATCAAAAATCTATCAGAATCGTGCTCACTCTAATAATACAAAAGCCCCCAATCCCGATTGGGGGCTTTTGGCATCGAACCACTCCATTTCTTTGCACCTGATTCATGTGTGCCGGGGTTGACCGGGCGTTGACTTCTTCTTCCAAAAGATCAATGCCACCTGATTCATGTGTGCCGGGGTTGACCTATCCTTGCTTACCGGTCTTGCAGGCCGAAAGCAATTTAAAGCAAACCCAGCAGGCGAACCCCTTGAGTAACCGCAAAACAAACCAGAATGGCAATCAGTGTGGGCAGCGCCGCTGCCACCAGTGTCCATTTCAGGCTGCCGGTTTCTTTTTGTATCGTCAGAAGCGTGGTTCCGCAAGGAAAATGTAACAGCGAAAACAGCATAAAATTCAGGGCGGTCAAAAGGGTCCAATCATGGGCCAAAAGGATTTCCCTTAAGGCAAGAAGACTGTCTAATTCCAACATGGACCCGGCTGCCAGATAACTCATTACCATGATTGGAACAACAATTTCATTCGCCGGCAGGCCAAGAATAAAAGCCAGAACAATCACTCCATCCAACCCTATAGCCTGCCCAAAGGGATTCAGCCACCCGGAAACATGGCCGATGAGGGATAGGTCACCAACAAAAATGTTCGCAAAAATCCAGGTTAAAGCACCGGCGGGGGCGGCCACGATCACTGCCCTCCACAGCACAAAAATGGTCCTGTCAAAGAAGGAACGTACAATTACGGGAATTATCCGGGGTTTGCGATAGGGAGGCAGTTCCAGCGAAAAGGACGACGGTTCCCCTTTGAGTAAAGTTTTGGAAAGAAGCCAGGATACAGCCATGGTAACACTAATGCCGACCAATATAAGGGCCACAATCATAGCGGTGGCCACCATTGTGCTGTAAGCAGAAACAACTCCACCGGCCAGAAAAATCATGGAGATGGCGATCATGGCGGGAAAGCGGCCATTGCAAGGCACAAAATTGTTTGTAACAATGGCAATCAGCCTCTCCCGGGGTGAGTCTATGATGCGGGCAGCGATAACGCCAGCAGCATTGCAGCCAAAGCCCATGGACATGGTTAAGGATTGCTTGCCATGGGCACCCACTCTTTTAAAAGCCCGGTCCAGGTTAAAGGCTACCCGGGGCAAATAACCCAGATCTTCCAACAGGGTAAAGATGGGGAAAAAGATCGCCATGGGCGGCAGCATCACGGCCACCACCCAGCTTAAACCCCTGAAAACACCCAAGACCAGCAGCCCATGCAGCCAATCGGGGGAACCAAGGCTTAAAAATACAGCACTTATCCATCCTTCGAGGCGGGAAAACATATCAAAAAGGAATTCCGCCGGTACTTCGGCACCGCTCAAGGTAATCCAAAACACCGCCCCCAGCAAGGCCAACATTAAAGGGTAACCAAAAGTTCGGGATGTAATAATGTTATCAATCTTGCGATCCCAATCTTTTCTTTCATCCGGGCGGGATACCATGCTGGAGGCCAGGGATTCAGCCTCCCGAAACAATTGGGCAACGATACGGTCCCGGCTACTTTCATCCTGGTCTCTGGCAACTTTCGTTACAATGACATCAAACCGTTCTTGCAGATCCGCCTCTCTCACGAAACCTTTTCCCCTTTCCCCACCTTTTTTTTGACGTACTT
>PWVN01000126.1 GCA_003561835.1 Syntrophomonadaceae bacterium | reverse complement strand
GGAGGTTGATGCGGAAGGCAGGCAGGTCATACCCCTCCATGACCAGGGCCACGCCCCCCAGGGCCAGCAGAACACAGACAGCCTTCTGACAGGTCAAGGGTTCCTTCAGAAGGACGTAGCCCAGGAGGGCGGCAAAGGCGGGGGCCGTGTACAGGAGGACCGCCGCCCCCGTCACGGTGATCAAATGGATGGTGGTCAGGTAGAAATAATTGAAGAGGGTGATGCTGATGAAGCCAAAGGCCAAAAAAAAGGGGATGTCCCGGGAGGATATGGAGAGGAGGTTTCGCCGCCGCAGAAATAAGTAGAGGAAAAGCAGGAGAAGGCCGCAGGCACTGCGCCAAAAACCCGCCGTCAGCGGGTGGATGCCCTGGGAAAAGAGGGCCCGGCTGAAAACCCCCGTGGTGCTCCACAGGGCGGCCGCCAGGAAAATGAACAGAAAACCTTTATTTGCAGGCATGGACATACTCCTTTTGGGTGAAGGGATCCCGGCTAGCCTTTATGCCCCGCAGAATTTAAACTACCCCCGCGCGCATAATTTACCCCCCAAAAAGCAAAGCTAAGACCGAAAACCAATAAGGAGGTGCCTGCATGCGGGCAAACAAAAAGGACCGGATTTCCCGGGTCAAGTGCGTTGTGGACAGCTGCGAGTATAACGAACAGGCCAATTACTGCATTGCTTCCAAAATAGAAATCCAGCCTCCCGATGCCCGGGATACGGAAGAAACGGATTGTGCCACCTTCAGCCCCCGCCACTCCTAGGGCGGGACTGGACGGCCTTTGTTTAAGAGGGGGATTCAGGGACACCTTTTTCAAGGTGTCCTCCTTTCATTATACCTGGTGCTCCGTGCGGGTGATGATCTCGTCCTGGAGGGCCTGGCTCAAATCACAGAAGTAATCGCTGTATCCCGCCACCCGGACGATGAGGTCCCGGTACTTTTCCGGTTCCCGCTGGGCCGCCCGCAGGGTGGCGGCATTCACCACGTTGAACTGGATATGGTGGGTGCCCATGCGGAAATAGCTGCGGACCAGGTGGGCCAGTTTGGTGAGGCCCTCTTCCCCCTCCAGGACCTGGGGGGTGAACTTCATGTTCAACAGGGTCCCTCCCGTCTTGACATGGTCCATCTTGGCGGCGGACCTGAGGACGGCGGTGGGCCCCCGCCGGTCCGCCCCCTGCACCGGGGATATGCCCTCGGACAGGGGTTCCCGGGCCTTGCGTCCGTCGGGGGTGGCCCCCATGACGGAGCCGAAATAGACATGGCAGGTGGTGGGCAGCATGTTGATCCGGTAGGCTCCCCCCTTGGTATTCTTCCTGCCGTCCACCGTCCGGTGGAAGGTCGTAAAGACCCGGGCCATGATGTCGTCGGCATAATCGTTGTCGTTGCCGTATCTGGGGGTCTTGTTCAGGAACTTTTGGCGCAGGGCCTCGCGACCGGCAAAGTCTTCCTCAAGGGCCGGCAGCAGTTCTGCAAACGTCAGGCTCTTCTGGTCAAAGATGTGATATTTCAGGGCTGCCAAACTGTCGGTAATGCTGCCGATGCCCACCCCCTGGATGTAGTTGGTGTTGTAGCGGGCTCCCCCCTGGTTGTAATCCAGCCCCCTGGCGATACAGTCATCGATGAGCAGGGAGAGGAAGGGGGCCGGCATGTATGCGGCATAAAGGCGCTCTATGATGTTGTTTCCTTTCAGCTTGATGTCGATGAAGTGACGCATCTGCCGGGCAAAGGCCTCGAAGAGCTGGTCAAAATCCTGAAAATCCCGGGGGTCTCCCGTTTCCAGGCCGATCTTCTTGCCGCTTTGGGGGTCTGTCCCGTTGTTCAGGGTGATCTCCAGCATCTTGGGAATGTTGAAATAGCCCGTCAGGATATAGCTCTCCTTGCCGAAGGCCCCCGTTTCCACGCAGCCGCTGGTCCCTCCCGAACGAGCATCCTCCACCCGCTTCCCCTGGAGGAGCATTTCCTCCACCACGGTATCGGCGTTGAAAACCGAAGGCTGGCCCCAGCCCTTGCGGATGATCCGGCAGGCCCGCCGCAAAAAGCGGTCCGGGTTCTTCTGGCTCAGCTGGATATTGGAACTGGGCTGGAGGATGCGCATGTCATCGATGACATCCAGAACCAGGTAGGAGACCTCGTTGACTCCGTCGGAGCCGTCAGGCTGCAAACCACCGGTGTTGATGTTGGCAAAATCCGTATAGGTGCCGCTCTCCGCCGCTGTCACACCCACCTTGGGAGGGGCGGGCTGGTTGTTGAACTTTATCCAGAAGCACTGGAGAAGTTCCTCGGCGTCTTCATGGGTCAACCGCCCCTCTTCCAGGTCTCTCTTGTAGAAGGGGTAAAGGTGCTGGTCCAGGCGGCCGGGGTTGAAGGCATCCCAGGTATTCAATTCCGTGATGACCCCCAAATGGACAAACCAGTAATATTGGAGGGCCTCCCAGAAATCCCGGGGCGCCCTGGCGGGCACGTGGGAGCAGGTCCGGGCGATGCGCTCCAGCTCCTCCCGCCGTTTCGGGTCCTTTTCTTTCCCCGCCAGGCGCCGGGCTTCCGCGGCATAACGGGAGGCAAAGTCTATGAGGGCATCGGCGCAGATGTCCATGGCTTTCAGCTGTTCCTGCTTGTCATAGGCCTGGGGGTCCTTAAGGAAGTCCAGGCTTTGGAGGCTGCGGGCGATATCTTCCTTGAAATCCCGGAAGCCTTTGCGGTAGATCTTGTCGTCCAGGACGGTGTGGCCCGGGGCCCGCTGTTCCATGAACTCGGTAAAGATGCCGGCTTCATAGGCATCCTGCCACTCCCTTGACATCTCGGCGAAAATCTTCTCCCGCATGGATTTCCCCCGCCAGAAGGGAATGATCTCCCGGGCATAGGTATCCCGGTCGGCGGAGCTCACTTTGAACCAGGTCTTTTCCCTGCTGTTTAAGATATCCAGGTCCTCCAGGCTGTGACAGCAGAGTTCCGGGTAGGTGGAGGTAGCCTTGGGGCCGGGGCCCCGTTCTCCCACGATGAGTTCCCCTTCCCCGATGTAAACGGCCTTGTTCTCCAGCAGATGCCGGAAGGCCATGGCCCGGTAGACCGGCAGGGAGACGTTGGTGCAAGGGGTGTCCCGGTAAAAATCCGTCAGCAGGACCGCCCTCTCCGTGGATAGGGTGGGCGGCAGGTCCAGGCTCAGCTGACGCAGTTTTTTAACCCTTTCTTGCATGGCTGTTTCCTCCTCGTATGATCTTCAGGTGAAACCCTTCCAGGGTTTCCCGCACACGCTGCATGACGTCCTCCCCGGGGGACTCCAGGCCTTCCACGGGGCAGCTCATCCCCAGGCGAGGGTACTTCTCGATACCAATTTTATGATAGGGCAGAAGTTCTATGCCCTGAACCTGTACCTGCTGCAGAAATTTCCCCAGGGCAAAGATGTTGCCCGGGTCGTCGGTAAACCCCGGGATGACGGGAAAACGGACCAGGATATTCCCATGGACCCGGGAGAGAGACTCCAGGTTTTTCAGGATGTCGCTATTGGATACCCCGGTGGCCTCCCGGTGCCTTTTTTCGTCCATGATTTTCAGGTCGTAGAGGAACAGATCCACCTCCGGCACCACCCTGTCCAGGCATTCCCAGGGGCCGTAACCCGAAGTGTCCACGGCGGTGGAAATTTCCTGCCGCCTGCACGCCTTGAGGAGGCTCAAAAGAAACCCGGGCTGAGCCAGGGGCTCGCCGCCGGAAAAGGTGACCCCGCCTCCCGATTGGTCGTAGAAGAGGATGTCCTTTTCGATCTCCGCCATCACCTGGCCGGTGCTCATTTCCCGGCCCGACCCTTCCCGGGCGCCGCTGCTGCAGGCTTCAAGACAGCGGCCGCAGAGAAGGCAGGTTTCCCGGTCATACCCCTCAGGGGTCACGGCCCCCCTGGGGCAGGCCTTGAGGCATTCCCCGCACCCCAAACACCGATCCCGGCGGAAGATCACCTCTAGACCGGCGGATTGGCTCTCGGGATTGTGGCACCACAGGCAGTGCAGGGGGCACCCCTTGAGAAAAACCGTGGTACGGATCCCCGGCCCGTCGCTGATGGAGTATCTCATGATGTTAAAAACCCTTCCCCGTATCACTGCTGCCCCTCATCCTTCCGGCCGCGCCGGGCAGTCCTCTACCCGTACAGCTTTCTTGTCTCTTCCAGCTCCGCCTGCATCTCCCGACGGAGGATCTGGGGGCTTAAGACCTCCGCATACTTGCCCCAGCCCAGGATCCACTTCTTGAAGAGGACGTGGCAGGGTTCCAGTTTCCTCTCTCCCGTGGCGTTCCGGGAGAAGGAATAGTAGGAAACCTTAAGGACCCGCCTCTCCAGGATGGCCCGGTTGATATCCCGGAAGACGTCTTCCCAGGGGATGTAATTCTTGATCTGGTCCACCAGCAGGCTGATCCGGGGTTCCAGGCCCACAAAAAAATCCCGGTCCTTGTGGGAGATGGCGCTGCTGATCTTGTCCAGGGCCGTCTGCAGGTTCTCGTGGTAGGGGAAGCCCTCTTTCTGAAGCAGGACCCGGGCTGCCACAAAGAGGGCCATGGCCTCGGGGCCGCTGAAGGAAAGGGGCCTGATGGTTTGGCTCTCCCGGCAAACAAAGCCCCCGGCCGCCCCCGTGGACGAAACCACATCAAAGCCCAGCTGCCGGAGTTCCTTTACATAGCGCTGAATGGACCGGGGTTGGACCCCGATCATCTCCCCCAGCCGGCGGGGTTTGATGCCGGGATACAGCTGGATGGTGTAGAGGGTATTCAGGAGACGCTCCGCCTTGGTGATTTCTTGCACAACTCCACCTCCCCGAACCTCTGAGGTGCCTTGCCCTCCCTGTAACTATTTTCTCCCGGAAGGGAAATTCCCTTCAATTCTTTTCCCCCTGACGGTTGCGTTCGTAGATGATCCGCAGGCCCTCCAGGGTGAGAAACTGGTTCACCAGGTTGATGGTGCGGGAGGCGGGGGCAATCAGTTTGGCCAGGCCGCCGGTAGCCACCACCGTGGGGTTCCCCCCCAGCTCCAGTTTCATCCGTTCCACGATGCCGTCCACCTGGCCCACAAAGCCGAAGTAGATTCCCGACTGCATGCTGCTGACGGTATCCCGGCCGATGACCCGCTGGGGTTGGACGAACTCCACCCGGGGTAGTTTGGCTGCCCTGCGGAAGAGGCCTTCGGTGGAGATACTGATCCCGGGGGCGATGGCCCCCCCCAGATACTGGCCCCCCCCCGAGATGGCGCAAAAGGTGGTGGCGGTACCGAAATCCACCACGATCATGGGCGGGGTATAGAGGTTCAGGGCAGCCACGGCGTTCACCACCCGGTCGGCCCCCACTTCCCGGGGATTGTCCATGCGGATGTCCAGCCCCGTCTTCAGGCCCGGCCCCACCACCAGGGGCTGCAGGTGGAAGTATTTCCTGGCCATGTGGGTGAGGGCGGGAAGCAGGGGGGGGACAACGGTGGAAATGATGATGTCCGTGATGGCGCTGAGCTGGATGCCGCTGCAGTTGAACAGGTTTTGAAAAATGATGCCGTATTCGTCCTCCGTCTGTTCCCGGACCGTGGAGATGCGCCAGTGATACAGGAGGTCTTTCTCTTTAAAAATACCCAGGACGATGTTGGTGTTGCCCACATCGATGGTCAGGAGCATGGTGTCACCCCGTTTCCCAAGTTTCAAACCCAAGTTTATGATATCAAACCTCACGGATATGCGTCCACATGTTTTTTTATCCTCAAGGCCAGGGGCGCTGCCAGAAAGGCTTTCAGGATGTCAAAGGGGATGAAGGGCAAAACCCCCGCCAGGAAGGCCTGCCGGAAATCCAGGCCCAAAACCAGGTGCAGGGTCAGCATACCCCCAAAATAGATGACCAGAACGCCGGCCAGCATGGCCCCCGTCACCCGGAGGTGATCCCAAAAACCGCCGGAGGCGCCCCGGGAAAGAACCCCCACCACCAGGGCGGCGGCGATAAAACCAAAGATGTAGCCTCCCCGGGGCCCGAAGAGGACCCCGGGGCCCGAGGCTCCCCCGGCATACACGGGGGCCACCAGGCCCAGGAGGGTATAGACGGCCTGGCTGAGGGCCCCGAAGCGGGGGCCCAGGACCACCCCGGCCATGAGAACGAAAAAGGTCTGCAGGCTGAAGGGGACGGGTTCCACGGGCAGGGCCAAAAAAGCGCCCACTGCCGTCAGGGCGGCAAAAAATGCTGTAAAAACCAGCATCCTGGTCTCCATCAGAGAGCTTTGCCCGGGAGGGCCCCCTTCCCCTTTACCCTTCAAGGAGGGTCACCTCCCCCGCCAAAAAGGTCTCCCGGCATCCCGGCCCCGTCTCCACTATCAAGCCGCCCCCTGCATCGATATCCAGGGCCCGGCCCGCCGCCCGGCCCCGGCCCGTATCGATGAGGACCCTTTTCCCCAGGGTTACGTTGTGCCGGCGCCACTTCGCCAGGGCCTCCCCGTACCCCTCCTCCACCGCCTGCCGGTAATAGCCCTCCCAGGCCAGGAGAAAGGCTGACACCAGCCCGGGGCGGTCCAGGGGCCGTCCCAGCAGGTCCATCAGGGTCCCCCCCTTTTCCCGCAGGTGAGGGGGCAGCAGGGTCCCGGGGAAATTGGCGTTGATCCCCACCCCGGCAACCAGGTACTCCAGTTCCCCTCCTTTGGCCTTCATCTCCGTCAAAATCCCGGCCACTTTTTTCCCCCGGCAGAGGACATCGTTGGGCCACTTGATGGCAGCCTGAAGGCCTTCCCCCTCCTGCAGGACCTCCCGCAGCGCCACGGCGGCCAGCAAGGTCTGGAGGGGGGCGGCAGCGGGGGTAAGGGGCGGACGCAGCAGCAGGGAAAGCCAGATGCCTCCCGGTGGCGAGACCCAGGGGCGCCCCAGGCGGCCCCGCCCGCCGGTCTGGATTTCCGCCGCCACCAGGGCCCCGGAGGGGGCCCCGGCCTCGGCAAGGGCCCGGGCCAGGGAATTGGTGGAATCAACCTCCGCCAGGTAACGGTATACCCGGCCGAATTCCGCCGTCTTCAGCCGGGGAGTCAACCGGGCCGGTACCAGGGAGGAGGTGCACGGCTCCTGCATGGGGGCTCCCTTCCTTCAGTCTTTTTAAACAACGATTATAGCATAAAGGATGCAGGCCGGGCTGTCAATCCTGCTACAAAAACAGGGGGAGTTTAAGAACTGTCCCCGGTACTTGAATCTATTCAAGTTTTGGGGACGGTTCCGGGTACTTGAATCTATTCAAGTTTTGAGAACCGTCCCCGGAACTTGAACACCTTCGTCCAACGAAAAAGAGGGTTTCCCTGGCGGGAAACCCTCTCCCGGTCGTTTTTTAGAAAACTCCCTGCACCTTGCCCGTCTCCGTATCCACATCCACTCTGCGGTAGGCTGCGTCGGAGGAAGTGCCGGGCATCAGGCTGATGGTGCCGGCCACCGGGACCACGAAACCAGCCCCTTTGTAAGTGAGGATATCCCGGACCTGGAGCCTCCAGCCTTCGGGCACACCCTTTAAGGCCGGGTTGTCGGTGAGGCTCAAGTGGGTCTTGACCATGCAGGTCCCCAGCTTCTGGATTTCCGGGTCCCCTTCCATGCGCTTGGCTTTGGCCAGGGCTTCGGGGGTGTAATCGACGCCGTCGGCGCCGTAGACTTCCCGGGCTATCAGATCGATCCGCTCCCTGAGGGGAGTTTCCAGTTCATAGAGAAACTTGAATTCGTTGGGCTCGTTGCAGGCATCGATGACGGCATCGGCGAAATCCAGGGCCCCATCGCCGCCGTACTGCCAGTGCTTGGAGACGGCAGCCCGGGCGCCGGCGGCTTCCGCAATGCGCTTGACGGCCTTGATTTCGTTCTCCGTGTCGGTGTAAAAGGAGTTGATGCACACCACGGGGTTGATGCCCGCCTTTTTGACGGTGTTGATGTGATGGACCAGGTTTGCCGTGCCCTTTTCCACCCATTCCACGTTCTCTTCCTTGTAGACGGGGTCGATGGGCTTCCCCGGGACGGGGATGGGGGCGCCGCCGTGGCACTTGAGGGCCCGGATGGTGGCCACGATGACGGCACATTGGGGCTTCAGGCCGGACATGCGGCACTTCAGATTCCAGAATTTCTCGAAACCGATGTCGGCGGCAAAGCCGGATTCGGTGACCACGTAATCTCCCAGCTTCAGGGCCACGCGGTCGGCGATGATGGAAGACTGACCGATGGCGATGTTGGCGAAGGGGCCGGCATGGACGAAGGCGGGCTGCCCTTCCAGGGTCTGCATGAGGTTGGGGTTTAGGGCTTCCACCATCCAGGCCGTCATGGCGCCGTCCACTTCCAGGTCCCCGGTGGTGATGGGGTTGCCCTTCTTGTCGTAGGCCACCACGATCTTGCCCATCCGTTCCCGCATATCCTTCAGGTCGGTAGCCACGGCCAGGATGGCCATGACTTCGGAGGAAACGGCGATGGCAAAGCCGGAATCCATCATGAAACCGTCCTTGCTGCCGCCCCTTCCGATGATGATATTGCGCAGGGCCTGGGCGCAGAAGTCGATGATCCACTTCATTTCCACGTTCCGGGGGTCCACATTGAGTCTTTTCAGGTTCCGCTTGGCCAGGAAGGCATCGCTGTAGTTGAATTCATGCTGCATGCGAGAGGTTAAGGCCACCATGGCCAGGTTGTGGGCGTTCATGATGGCATTGATATCTCCCGTCAACCCCAGGGAGAAGGGGGTCAAGGGGATGCACTGGGAAAGACCGCCGCCGGCGGCAGAACCCTTGATGTTCATGGTGGGCCCGCCGGAGGGCTGACGGATGGTGGCGATGACATTTTTACCCCGCTTGCCCATCCCCTGGGTCAAACCCATGGTGGAGGTGGATTTCCCCTCTCCCAGGGGGGTGGGGGTGATGGCCGTAACGTCTATGTATTTGCCGTCAGCCTTGTTCTCCAGACGCTTGAGGACCTTCTTGAAATCCACCTTGGCCACGTAATGGCCGTAGGGCAGTAATTCTTCATTCTCCAAACCCATTTCATCTCTAAGTTGATACACTTGCTTCATTCGCAATTCCGCTTCTTCCGCGATCTCCCAGTCCGCGTGTTTTGTGGGGTCAAGAACCATTGTTTTTCCTCCTTTAAAAATTCTGTTACCATGCCAATTTGTGAATTTTTTAGCACAGTCCGTATTTGAATTCTACAAGTACAGGGTTTTTTCCTTCCTGCTCCAGAAATTTATCACCTTTTTAGTGTGCCATAAATTTTGTTTTTCAATCTAAAGGAAAAAACAAAGAATAAACCCTCCCTAGAAGGGAGGGCGGTCATCTTTTTTGCGGGTATCTTCCAGATCCCTGTCGTTGACGGTGACGCGGACCCCTTCATCCGGCCTTCTCCTGCCGGCAGCCTCCGCATCCCGCTCCTGCTGCTCGGACTCCTCCACCTCTTTTCTCTCCCGGTCCAGGAGGAGGATTTCATCCAGGCTGGCCCCCTCCATGAGGGCCTTGATCTCCTCCGCATCCAGGGTCTCCTTTTCGATCAAAGCCTTGGCCAGCAGGTCCAGCTTGTCCCGGTTCTTTTCCAGGAGGTCCTGGGCCTTATGGTAGCAGCGGTCGATGATCTTCCGCAGTTCCTTGTCGATGGCGTGGGCGATTTCATCGCTGTAGTCCCGGTCCCGGGCGATGTCCCGGCCCAGGAAGATCTGCTGCTCTTGGCGGCGGCCCAGGGTAATGGGCCCCAATTCCTCGCTCATGCCGTATTCCGTGATCATCTGGCGCCCCATCT